>JAFACP010000167.1 GCA_023425455.1 Pseudomonadota bacterium
CGACATGCCGAAAAAGGCGAAGCACGGCCGCCTCGATGATGACGCTCTGGCCTTCGCCATCTATACCGCCGACGGAAAAATGGTGCTTAACGACGGCGAAAACGGTCGTGATATTGCCTATCACTATCGCCGTGACGGCTTTGAGAACGGGCAATTAAAGGATGATGACGATGCCTGGCGTTTTTTGTGGCTCACCGCGCCTGACGGCAAGTACCGGGTGGTGGTCGGCCAGGAGTGGGAATACCGCCAGGAGATGGCGCTGGAGGTGGTCAGCTCTCAGCTGACGCCGTGGCTGATTGCGCTGCCGGTCATGCTGCTGTTGCTCATTATCCTCTTACACCAGCAGCTGCAGCCGCTGCAAAAGCTGGCGCAGACGCTGCGCGCGCGCGCGCCGGATGCCACCGACACGCTCCCGACCGCGGGCCTGCCTGGCGAAGTGCGTCCGCTGCTTGATGCGCTTAACCACCTGTTTTCCCGAACCCGGCAGATGATGTCCCGCGAACGCCGCTTCACCGCCGACGCCGCCCACGAGCTGCGCAGCCCGCTCGCCGCCCTGAAGGTACAGACCGACGTCATCGCCCTGTCGTTGGACGATCCGCAGGCGCAGGCCAACGCCCTGACGCAGCTGCACGCGGGTATCGACCGGGCATCCCGGCTGGTGGATCAACTCCTGACGCTATCGCGTCTCGATTCGCTGGACACGCTGGAGGATACTGAACCGCTTACGGTTGCGGATTTACTGCAATCTGCGGTGATGGATATCTACCACCCCGCCCGTCAGGCCGGGATTGACGTCCGGCTGAAGGTCAATGCCCCTCAGACCGTGCTCTCCGGTCAACGCCTGCTGCTCGGCCTGCTGGTGCGCAATCTGCTCGACAACGCCGTACGCTATAGCCCCGCGGGCAGCACGGTTGATGTCACCCTGGATGCCCGTCGTTTTTGCGTACGCGATAACGGGCCCGGGATCGCCCCGGCGACGCTGGCCCGTATCGGCGAACGTTTTTATCGCCCGCCGGGGCAGAGCCAGACCGGCAGCGGGCTGGGCATCTCCATCGTCAGGCGCATCGCCGCGCTGCACCGCCTGACGGTATCGTTGCGTAATGCGCCACACGGCGGTCTTGAGGTGGAGATCGGCTGGTAGCGGATTATTGCTTCTCAGGCAAAAGACTTTGCACATTTTGCTCATTTTACCGTGGCGCTCACGCGCGTAGAATCACGGCCAGACTCTCATCTTCGAGGACCCATAATGAGCAACATTCTGATTATCAACGGCGCAAAAGCGTTCGCACACTCTAAAGGCCAGCTGAATGACACCCTGACCGAGGTCGCGGACGGTTTCCTGCGCGACGCCGGGCATGATGTTAAGGTCGTGCGGGCAGACGGCGAGTACGACGTCCGCCAGCAGGTTCAGCACTTCCTGTGGGCAGATACGGTGATCTGGCAGATGCCAGGCTGGTGGATGGGCGCGCCGTGGACCGTGAAAAAATACATGGATGACGTGTTCACCGAAGGGCACGGCTCGCTGTATGCCAGCGACGGCCGCACCCGCTCAGACGCCAGCAAAAAATATGGCTCCGGCGGCCTGATTCAGGGCAAAAAATATATGCTGTCGCTCACCTGGAATGCGCCGCTGGAAGCGTTCACCGACAGCGATCAGTTCTTTGAAGGCGCAGGCGTCGACGGCGCATACCTGCCCTTCCATAAGGCCAACCAGTTCCTCGGCATGACGCCGCTGCCGACCTTTATCGTTAACGACGTGATTAAAATGCCGGATGTCCCGCGCTATATCGCAGAATATCGCAAGCATCTTGCGGAAATTTTTGCTTAACTGGTAGCCTGGAATTAAAGGAGTAGTTAACCATGCTTACTGTTATCGCAGAAATTCGTACTCGTCCAGGTCAACATCACCGCCAGGCGGTGCTGGATCAGTTCACGAAGATTATCCCAACCGTACTGAAAGAAGAGGGTTGCCACGGCTATGCGCCGATGGTGGACGCCGCGACCAGCGCCAGTTTCCAGGCGACCGCGCCAGACTCGATCATCATGGTTGAGCAATGGGAAACCGTGGCCCACCTCGAAGCGCACCTGCAGACTGCACATATGAAAGCATGGGGCGAGGCAGTAAAAGCGGATGTTCTGGAGACCCACATCCGCATTCTGGAAAACGGGGTGCAGGGCTGAGGTTTTAGCCGGGTGGCACTGCGTTTACCCGGCCCGTGAACCTGAACCGCAGGCCCGGTGCGCGTCAACGCCACCGGGCCTTGTTTTATCCGGCTACCAGTACAGTTTCCAGCTCTGCGTAAAACGCGTCAGCGCCTCGATGCGCTGGCCGAAGCGCTGGGGAAATCACGCAGCTATGTCTCGCGAAAATTTCATGCCGAAACCGGCGAGAAGATCCACGACTATCTCAATACCCTGAGGCTGAGAAAGGCCTGCGAGTGCCTGCTGCACTCGGATGCCAGCGTGCGCGAGATAGCCGCTAGGGTCGGGTTTTCCGACGTAACGTGGTTTATCAGCGCCTTTAAAAAAGGGATCGGAGAAACCCCGCTGCGCTACCGAAAAAACCGCGCCGCGCCGGCGGTCCGTTCAGGCGCTTTTTTTCCCCGGCTTTAAGCCACGATGAAGTTCGTTGATCCGCTTCATTGATTTAATGGTGCGCTGCGGCTCGGTAGAGGCAACGGACAACACGATCATCTCCAGACACAGCAGCACCGTGCCATGCAGCGGGATCTTCCCCTTTTCGCCACCGCGCGGCACATGGATCACCACGCTGGCGTCTTTGCTGAAGCGCGAGTCCAGCGCGTTGGTCAGCAAAATGGTCGGAATACCGAGCCGCTTTGCCTCGCGCAGGGTCGTCTGGCCCTCCCGGTGGGCCGATTTCTGCGCCATCATCAGCAGAACGTCGCCACGCTGCAGCGCGATCAGCTGTTCAGCAAGCCCGATGCCCGTGTGGTTAAGCGCCGTGGCCGGCAGGCCGATGCGGCTGAACAGGCGAGCGGTATACCCGGCGAGGATCCCCGACGCGCCAATGCCGAAAATCGCCACCTGTCGGGCCTCGGTCAGTAACGCCACCGCCTGGGCAAGCGCATAGCGGTTGCCCGGCTCAGACAGCACGTTGCAGGTGTGCTGATGCCCTTCCAGCACAAAATCGATGCTCGCGTTGACGTCACTGGTCAGCGAGCTCACCGTGCTGGACATCTTTTCGCTGGAGGTGACCACCGGACCAAACCACTGCTCCAGCGTCTGCTTCAGATCGCGCAGTCCGGCAAAGCCGAGCGCCTGAATGGCCCGCACCACGGTGGCGTCAGAGGTTTTCAGCGTCGAGGCAATCTCCATCGCCGTTTGCTCCATCACCGCCTCACGGTTGTCATTGATGTAGCGTGCGACCTGCAGCAGACGCGGCGACAGCTGCTGTCCGCGGGAGCGGAATCTGTCGCCGTAGACATCGACCCGCGCTTTGCCTTTTTCGATCATGGCGTCGCTCCGGGCAGCGGGCGGCCGGCAATCTGCGACTGCACCTGCGCCGCCATCAGTCCCAGCGAGGCAAACGAGTTGGAGATGGCCTCTTCGCGGGAAATTAAGATGTAATGCCCGCTCCGGCAGGCCTTCAGGAACTGGCACCAGCCGGGCATCACCGCCTCCATGGCCGCCAGCTCATCCTCAGGCTTACCGCCGGTATCCCCGCGCCAGGTTGCAAAGACAAAATCGGCGTCCAGCTCCGGCAGACGCTCGGCGCTGACGTCAATGCGTCCGCCGTCCGGGATACGTTCGATCAGCGGCGGGAAGCTGAACCCCGCGTCGCGCAGCACGCGCCCCAGCGAGTGGTAGCTGTGCATGGCGTTAATTTTGCCCTGACTGGCCTGAATCACCGACACGCTGATATTGCGGGTATCGATGGTCGCTTTCAGCGCCCGGATCTGCTCCTGATAACGGCGCTCAAGGATCGTCAGCCGCGCCTGAGTTCCGGTCAGCTGCGCCAGCTTGCGGTAGATGGTCGGCGCGCCGCCGTCGAGGTGATCGATACTCACCGTCGGGGCAATTTTCTCCAGCTGCGCTACCGGCGTATGCCGCGTCGGCTCGGTGATGATCAGGTCCGGCTTCACGGCGGCAATCGCTTCAATATCGATATCCGCAGTGCCGATAAACCGGATGTCGGCGTTGTCAAAATCGACGCCGGTTAACAACCCGCTGGCGCGCAGAAAGTGGCTGCCGTCGGGACGCGTCCGGCCGTGACTGGCGACCGGCGGTACGCCAAGCTCAATCAGCGGGATAGTAATGTCGAGATCGTGCAACGACACAATCCGCTGCGGATGACGCGGCACAACCACCCTGCGTCCCAAATCGTCGGTAAATATCTGCGTCGGCTCTGCCGCCTGAACGGCAACCCCCACCAGCAGCAGGATCGAAAAAAGTAAGCGCATCTGACTCCCCGTTAAAATTTGTCCCGTCGCTGCCAGAGCAGCAGCAGGAAAAAGGGCCCACCAATCAAAGAAATGACAATCCCCGCGGGCAGCTGCAGCGGCAAAAACGCCAGCCGCCCGACGTTATCGGCCAGCAGCACCAGCAACGCGCCGAGCACCGCACTTCCCGTCAGCAGCGCCACCTGGCCACCGCGCATCAGCAGGCGCGCCATATGCGGGGCAATAAGCCCCACAAAGCCGATACTGCCCACGCAGGAGACGCTGGCCGCCGTCAGCACCACCGGGGCGAGTACCCGCAGCAGCGCCAGACGCGAGGTGCGCACGCCAAGCCCGGTCGCGGCCTGGTTGCCAAGCAGCGCCACGTCCGCGGCGCGGGCGGTGAACAGCAGCAGAACCGTCGCCGGAACGGCCCAGCCTGCGGCAATGCCCACCAGCGTCCAGTTCGCGGCGTGTAAGCTTCCCGCCAGCCACAGCATCGCGGTCTGTACGTCGCGCACGTCGGCGGTCGTCATAAACACCCCCATCGCCGCAGCAAAAGCCCAGGAGACGCCGATGCCGGTCAGGATAAAGCGCGGACGCGAAATGTCGCGCGCCAGCGCGACCACCAGCAGTGCGGTTAACACCCCACCCGCCATCCCGACCACCGGTCGCCAGAACAGACTCAGCGCCGGAAACTGAAAAATCAGCAGCAGCACGGCCGCGCTGCAGCCCTCTTTCACGCCAATAAGACCAGGATCGGCCAGCCCGTTGCGGGTAACAGACTGCATCGCTGCCCCCGCCATACCGAGCATCGCGCCGCACAACAGCGCCATCACCAGCCGTGGTAAACGGATATCCATCACGATATAGCGCGCGTCTTCAGCAAGGCCTGCCGGGCTCACCAGCGCCTGAGCGACGGCGGAAGCGGAGAGAGCAAGCGAGCCGTGGGTCAGGCCGAAAGCCAGCGCGAACAGCACCGCCAGCAGAAGCAGCGCCAGCCAGGCCAGCGTCGCTGGACGCATCAGCGCCGAACAGCCGCCGACGCGTACGGATCGAAGTCCGGCACGCCGGGCGAGGCGGCTCATTTAAACACCTTCGCGGCCAGAAAGATAAAGACCGGCGCGCCACAGAGCGCGGTCATGACCCCCGTTGCCAGCTCGTACGGGGTAAACAGGGTGCGGGCGGCGAGGTCCGCCAGCAACAGCAGCAGTGCACCACAGAGCGCGGACAGCGGCACCAGCACGCGGATATCGACCGACACCACCCGGCGGATCAGCTGCGGCACCACCAGGCCGATAAACCCCACAGGACCGGCAAGCGAGACCGCCGCACCGCAGAGCAGGGCAATCGCCAGCAGCGCGAGCAGGCGCGTGTTGAGCAGCGAGACGCCAAGCCCCTGCGCCATGCGATCGCCCAGCGCCAGCATATTCAGTGAGGGGGAGAGCCACAGCGCCAGCGCAAAACCGATGGCGGCCACCGCGGCTGCCGCGTGCAGGGTTTGGGCGCTGATCCCCGCCAGATCGCCCGCCAGCCAGGTACGCATCGCCAGCAGCGTCTGCTCGTCCAGAATCAACACCGCCGCGGTGACGGAAGAGGCAAAGGCGGACATTGCCACGCCGCACAGCGTGACTTTCATCGGGGTGAGCCCTGAGCGTCCGGCGGAAGAGAACATAAGCACCAGCAGAAACAGCGCGGCGGCGCCGAATGCGGCAATCAGCGGACGGCCAACGGGCAGCGCCAGCCCGGCGGCGCTGGTAAGCACCACCGCGAGCGCCGCACCGGCATTTAGCCCCAGAATATGCGGCTCACCGAGCGGGTTACGGATCACGGATTGCAGTAAAACGCCCGCAACCGCCAGCGCAGCCCCGGTGAGCAGGGCCGCCTCAAGGCGTAACAGCCGCAGCTTAACGACGATGTTATGGTCAAAATTGCGCGGGTCAAAATGGAGGAGCGCCTGTGCCACGGTGTGCGGCGCAATCACCCGCGCGCCGAAGCCGAGGTGCGCAATCGCGCCTCCCGCCAGCAGCAGCACCAGGAGCAAACATGCCACGGACGTGCGCATCATGCCGTTTTGGCCGGCCGTAACGGCATAAAGAACGGCTTGCCGGTCAGCGGGTTGATCGACATATGCACCTCAACGTCGAAAACCGTTTTGATAAGCTCCGGCGTACAGCGGTCACCTTCGTGAAGCACACGCTCCACGTTACCCTGGCGTAAAAAAACCAGCGTGTCGCCGTAGTCCACGGCGAAGTTAAGATCGTGCAGAACCACCACCACCGTCCGGCCGTGATGACGGGTAAGCGTGTGCAGCAGCTCGAGGATCTCCACCTGATAGCGCAGATCGAGATAGGTCGTGGGTTCATCCAGCAGGATATAGGGCGTTTGCTGCGCCAGCACCATCGCAATCCAGCAGCGCTGGCGCTGGCCACCGGAGAGGCTTTCAACCGGCAGGTGAGCAAACGCCGTGGTAGCGGTTAAACGTAATGCTTCGTCGACCGCCTGCTCGTCCTCTTCCGTCCACTGACGCATAAAGTTCTGCCACGGAAAGCGCCCGCGCGCGACCAGCTCAAACACGGTAAGCCCTTCGGGCAACAGCGGAGACTGCGGCAGGATCCCAAGCTGACGGGCAACCGCCTTCGTCGGCTGTTCGTGAATGGCCTTGCCGTCGAGCAGCACGCTGCCGCCGGGCGGATGCAGCAGGCGTGCGAGCGTACTGAGCAGAGTGGATTTTCCGCAGCCGTTCGCCCCAACCAGAACCGTCATTTTCTGCCGGGGGATAGTCAGAGAGATATCATCGATGATGATGTTTTTAGGGTAGCCAGCAGAGAGATTTTGCAGAACCATCCCCTGCTGATGCCTGTTATGAGCCACGTGAACGCCAACTTAATAAAATGACAAATAAATAAAAATAAAACTCATTCTCTTTTGAGAAGTTTGCCGCCGCGCTCTGTAGTAGTCAAGAGAAGAAACACCCTTCAAAAACCAGGGGAAACCGACAGAGATTGCATAAACAAAAATATTTTTAATTGTTTATTTTCAACAAATTAAATATCAAACCCGGCAAACTGACCGGCGGCACGCCTGCTGTAGTCGATTTTTACTTTTTTCCATTTACTACTACATTCCACCATGATTGAATGATTCTCAATTACATGC
This sequence comes from Pseudomonadota bacterium, assembly GCA_023425455.1. Lineage (GTDB taxonomy): Bacteria > Pseudomonadota > Gammaproteobacteria > Enterobacterales > Enterobacteriaceae > Enterobacter. Next base: position 7,557 of record JAFACP010000167.1, read on the forward strand.
TCGACGCCGTTCCGGACTAACGAGCAGACCGTTAAGGGCAATGACTCACACATTCCCGCCGTCCAGGCACTGCGGGAACTTTCGGGAAAACAGATGTAATGGCTAAGTTCACACCTTCTCTCTCTGGGGTAAAAGGGCGCACGCTCTTTTCACTGCTCTTTCTGGCGCCGCTGGCGCACGCTGCGGACAGCACCGCCGCCAAAGACGGCGAGACAATGACCGTCACCGCGACGCAGGCAACGCCTGTCGACGCGACAAACGGCTACCAGCCGTTGAATACCTCCACCGCCACGCTGACCAACATGCCGATGCTGGATATTCCGCAGGTGGTCAATACCGTCAGCGAAGATGTGCTCAACGATCAGCACGCCACGACGCTCGACGAGGCGCTCTATAACGTCAGTAACGTGGTGCAGACCAACACGCTCGGCGGAACCCAGGACGCCTTCGTGCGCCGTGGTTTTGGCGCAAACCGCGATGGCTCCATCATGACCAACGGTTTACGCACCGTGCTACCGCGCAGCTTTAACGCCGCCACCGGGCGCGTGGAAGTGCTGAAAGGCCCGGCCTCAACGCTGTACGGTATTCTCGATCCGGGTGGGCTGATTAACGTGGTCACCAAACGTCCGCAACAACACGCTGGCGGTAGCATCTCGGCCACCTCCTCAAGCTTTGGCGGCGGAACCGGGCAGGTTGACGTCACCGGACCGATCGAAGGGACGCGACTCGCGTATCGCCTGACGGGCGAGTATCAGGATGAAGATTACTGGCGTAATTTTGGTCACGAGCGCAGCACCTTCATCGCCCCGTCGCTGACCTGGTTCGGCGATGATGCCACCGTGACCGTGCTCTACTCGCACCGCGACTATAAAACGCCGTTCGATCGCGGGACGATCTTCGATCTCAATACCAAACAGCCGGTGAAGGTTGACCGCAAAACCCGTTTTGACGAGCCGTTTAACATTACCGACGGGCAGTCGGATCTGGCGCAACTCAACGCAGAATATCGCCTTAACAGCCAGTGGACCGCGAAGTTCGACTACAGCTTTAGCCAGGATAAATACAGCGATAACCAGGCGCGGGTGATGGCGTATGACGCCGCAACCGGTAACCTGACCCGTCGCGTCGATGCAACCCAGGGATCGACCCAGCGCATGCACAGCACCCGTGCCGATCTGCAGGGGAATGTCGATATCGCCGGGTTCTACAACGAGATCCTCACCGGCGTCTCTTATGAAAGCTACGATCTGCTGCGCACGGATATGATCCGCTGTAAGAACGTGAAAGGATTCAATATTTACGCGCCGTCCTACGGCGATCTGAGTAAATGCACCACCGTCTCGGCCGCCGACAGTGACCAGACGATTAAGCAGGAGAGCTACTCGGCCTACGCCCAGGATGCGCTCTACCTGACCGATAAGTGGATCGCCGTCGCCGGGATGCGCTACCAGTATTACACCCAGTACGCCGGGAAAGGCCGTCCGTTCAACGTCAACACTGACAGTCGTGACGACCAGTGGACGCCGAAGCTTGGGCTGGTATACAAGCTCACGCCGTCTGTTTCACTCTTCGCCAACTATTCGCAGACCTTTATGCCGCAGTCATCCATTGCGAGCTATATCGGCGACCTGCCGCCCGAGACCTCAAATGCTTACGAAGTTGGTGCAAAGTTTGACCTGTTCGACGGCATTACCGCCAACATTGCGCTGTTTGATATCCATAAGCGTAACGTGCTGTACACCGAAAGCGTCGGGGATGAGACGGTGGCGAAAACGGCAGGCCGCGTGCGCTCGCAGGGTGTGGAGGTGGATCTCGCCGGGTCGCTGACGGAGAACACCAACATCATCGCCAGCTACGGTTATACCGACGCGAAGGTGCTGGAAGATCCGGACTACGCCGGTAAACCTCTGCCGAATGTGCCGCGCCATACCGGCTCTCTGTTCCTGACCTACGATATCCAGAATGTCATCGGCGGAAACACCCTGACGATCGGCGGCGGCGGGCACGGCGTCAGCCGTCGTTCAGCAACCAATGGTGCGGATTATTATCTGCCGGGCTATTTCGTGGCGGATGCGTTTGCGGCCTATAAGATGAAGCTGCGCTACCCGGTGACGCTGCAGGTTAACGTCAAAAACCTGTTTGATAAGACCTACTACACCTCGTCTGTCGCGACCAATAACCTGGGCAACCAGATTGGCGATCCGCGTGAAGTGCAGTTGACGGTGAAGATGGCGTTTTAAGGTCAACATGCCCGGAAAGGATACCGGGCATCAGGATGGTTTACTGATGGAGCGATAGGCCCTTGATCGTTTTATCGACCCTTTTTTTCGGCCCGCGAATCGCCACGCCAACCAGATTCATGTTGTCAGGATCTTCGGCCAAAAAAACGTCTCTGTTGGCCGCATCATGGCCGGTGGAAAACATGGCCTGGACGTAAGGAATAAGTGTTAGCTCACGCTCCAGGCCTTTCTGATGGACTTTTTGCAACCCGGCGATATCGGCGGCAAAAATCAGCATAGGCTGCACGGAAATATTGCCGTAGCGACGGCCTTTCGCATCTTCGTATGTTTCCCCTTTGATTTCTGGCGCAGCAAACGCCACGCCGGTTGCGAGAAAAGCAACCACATTCAACCGCTGCCAGACAGCTAAATCGTCACGGACCACGAAGGCTATTTTGGTATCAAACATCAGATGGGGTCTCCTGAAGAGGGTCAAAACACCATTTTCAGGCACGGCGAATGTTCAGGATAGAACGTTTGAGCAGCGCAGTTGATACATTGCCGGGGTCATACGGTAGGCACGCTGAAACCAGCGACCAAGATGGCTTTGATCGGAAAAACCCACCTGGCAGGCCACAATCGCCGGAGGCATGCCCTGCGCCAGTAAGGTGCGCGCGGTACGTAAGCGCAGACGCACCAGCCAGGCGTGGGGAGACTGGCCAAACACTTTTTTAAACTCTCTGCTCAGCCGAAAACGATCGATACCGCTCCATGCCGCCAGTTCATCAAGGCCCACGTCGCTCGCCATCTGCTCATGCAGATAATCCCTGACGCGGTACATCTCAGTGCGCGCGCTGCTGGCTACAGATTGTCGCGGCGTCACAATATGGCGCGCAAGTACCGCCATGAGCTTATCCAGGCTCTCATCCCTGGCGAGGCGCCCTTCTGCATGATGCAGGGCAAACCACGCCTGCTCAATAGCGAAGGTCAGCAGAGGGTCATCCGTCAGCGTATGCCGAAATGCGGCTCCAAGCCTGCCGATATTACCGAGGTTTCGCGCCTGCATGGCCTGAGATACCCAGCATTGCGGCAGGTAAAGCATGATATATGTGAAGCCTTCAGCTTCGGGGGAATGGCCGTCATGAAGCGCGCCGGGCTCGATAAGAATCGCTTTGCCCGGGCTACTGGTATGCAGGGAACGATGGCAGCTAAAACGCTGTAACCCTTGCCGGGTCACGCCGAGAAGCAGTTCATCGTGATCGTGCGGATCATAAGCGTGCCCCCTGAAATGGGCCTGGACGCTTTCAATCCGCGTTTCATCATCACGTTGAAATTCGAGCCAGTCTTTACCGCGAGCGTCATGATTTAACCCCATAAAAGACCGGCTCCTTTCCGCGAAGGGATATCGGCCCGTCAGGCCTCAATATCCGCCATATCGCCTTTCTCCTGCAGCCAGTTACGTCGGTCTTCCGACCGTTTTTTGGCCAGCAGCATATCCATCACGGCGTTGGTTTGCTGCTCGTCTTCGTCGCTGATGGTCAGCTGTACCAGACGGCGGGTATTCGGATCCAGCGTGGTTTCGCGCAGCTGCATCGGGTTCATTTCGCCCAGCCCTTTAAAGCGCTGCACGTTGGGTTTCCCCTTCTTGCGCTTCAGCTGTTCCAGCACGCCCGCTTTCTCCTCTTCCGTCAGGGCGTAATAAACCTCTTTGCCGAGATCGATACGGTACAGCGGCGGCAGCGCCACGTGGACGTGGCCGTTTTTCACCAGCGTACGGAAATGCTTCACAAACAGCGCGCACAGCAGCGTGGCGATATGCAGACCATCGGAGTCCGCATCCGCAAGAATACAGATTTTACCGTAGCGCAGCTGGCTGAGATCGTCGCTGTCCGGATCGATACCGATCGCCACCGAGATATCGTGGACCTCCTGCGAGGCCAGCACTTCATCAGATGACACTTCCCAGGTGTTCAGGATCTTACCCTTCAGCGGCATGATCGCCTGATACTCACGATCGCGCGCCTGCTTGGCCGATCCACCTGCCGAGTCCCCTTCCACCAGGAACAGCTCGGTGCGATTCAGATCCTGGGCGGTGCAGTCCGCCAGTTTACCCGGCAGCGCCGGACCGCTGGTCAGCTTTTTACGCACCACTTTCTTCGCGGCGCGCAGGCGACGCTGCGCGCTGGAGATCGCCATTTCAGCCAGCATCTCTGCGGCCTGGACGTTCTGGTTCAGCCACAGGGTAAACGCATCTTTTACCACGCCGGAGACGAATGCCGCGCACTGGCGCGACGACAGGCGCTCTTTGGTCTGACCGGCGAACTGCGGATCCTGCATTTTCACCGACAGCACGTAGGCGCAGCGATCCCAGATATCTTCCGCCGACAGCTTCACGCCGCGCGGCAGAATGTTTCGGTATTCGCAGAACTCGCGCATGGCGTCCAGCAGCCCCTGACGCAGGCCGTTGACGTGCGTGCCGCCAAGCATGGTCGGGATCAGGTTAACGTAGCTTTCGGTCAGCAGCTCGCCGCCTTCCGGCAGCCACAGCAGCGCCCAGTCCACCGCTTCAGTGTCGCCGGTAAAATTACCGATAAACGGTTTTTCCGGCAGCGTCGGCAGACCGTTAACCGCTTCGCACAGATAGTCATTCAGACCCTCTTCGTAGCGCCAGGTCTGCTCGGTGTTATTGACGTGATCTTTAAAGGTGATCTCCACGCCAGGACAGAGTACCGCTTTGGCTTTCAGCAGGTGCGTCAGGCGAGATACGGAAAAGCGCGGGCTATCGAAAAAGCTCTCGTCAGGCCAGAAGTGGACGCTGGTGCCGGTGTTGCGTTTACCGCATGTCCCGACAACCTGCAGATCCTGAACTTTCTCGCCGTTTTCAAACGCGATGTTATACACCTGGCCGTCGCGACGGACGTTCACTTCCACTCGCTTTGACAGGGCGTTGACGACGGAAATCCCCACGCCGTGCAACCCGCCGGAGAACTGGTAGTTTTTGTTGGAGAACTTACCGCCCGCGTGCAGACGACAGAGGATCAGCTCAACCGCTGGCACCCCCTCTTCCGGGTGGATATCCACCGGCATACCGCGTCCGTCGTCGATGACCTCGAGCGACTGATCGGCGTGCAGGATAACGTCAACGCGTTTGGCATGACCTGCCAGCGCTTCATCCACACTGTTATCAATAACTTCCTGGCCCAGATGGTTTGGGCGCGTCGTATCGGTGTACATCCCCGGGCGGCGGCGAACCGGCTCGAGCCCGGTGAGTACCTCAATGGCATCAGCGTTATAGGTTTGCGTCATGATTTAAAGTAGCAATTCGCATTGATTGTCAGAGGCTGTGCAGTCCAAGAAAATCGACAATCTGGGTGAAATGATCCTCAAAGCCCGTGAAAGCATGGTTTCCGCCCTCTTCTATCGTCTGGCGGCAGGATGCGTAATACGCCACTGCCTGGCGGTAATCCAGCACTTCATCACCCGTCTGCTGCAGCAACCAGATCAGATCGGGTGCCTCAAGCGGGTCTACCTGCATGACTTTGAGATCGTAAATATTGCGAGACTCTAGCACATATTGTTGTCCGGTGTAGGGGTTCTCGTTCTGCCCGAGAAAGTCCCTTAACAGCTCGAAAGGCCTGACCGCCGGGTTAACCACCACCGCAGGCAGCATAAAGCATTGCGACAGCCAGGTCGCATAGTAACCGCCCAGCGATGACCCCACCACGCCAAACGATTCTCCGCCGTGTTCCAGCACAATGGATTCCAGCATCTCCGCCGCCTCCGCCGGGTAAGGCGGCAGTTGAGGAATAATCATCCCGACGTGCGGATGGTGTTCGCTCAGCCACTGGCGAAATTGCGTCGCTTTTGCAGAGCGCGGCGAGCTGTTGAACCCGTGCAGGTAAAGGAGGGTAGACATCAGTAACCTTCTGAGGCCGTATCAGGACGGAATTCAGCACCGGAAAGCCGACATACGCGGGTTGTCAGCGAGCCGTCGGCGTGCAGTTCCAGCCAGCGCCAGCCCGGTGCGATGGTATCAAGGGTGAAGTTCGCGCAGTGCGGCTTAAACTGAACGCAGGTTGACGGCGTTGCCAGAAGACGGCGGCCATTCCAGTCGAGATCCTGCTCCTGATGAATGTGTCCGCACAGCAGATACTTCACGCGCGGGAATTTTGCCAGCACGCTATCCAGCGCGGCGGAATTACGCAGGCTGTGCTGATCGAGCCAGCTGCAGCCCGCCGGTAGCGGATGATGATGCAGCAGCAGAAGCGTATGACGCAGCGGTTCGGCGGCCAGTTTTCGCTCCAGCCATTCCAGCTGAAATTCACTCAACTCACCGTGCGGGACGCCAAATACCTGGCTATCAAGCAGCAGGATTTGCCACTGTTCTCCGGCGAAAACGCACTTTGCCGGTGAAATGCCCGCCTCCTGGAGCGCACTATACATGGCTGGCTGGAAGTCGTGATTGCCCGGTAACCAGACGCAGGGCATGCTGAAGCTCGCGATCCCTTCAGCAAAGCGCTGATAGGCTGCCGCTGATTGATCCTGCGCCAGATCGCCCGTGGCGACGATCAAATCGTACGCACGATTTTCAGCATGGATCGCCGCCAGAACAGCCTGATAGCTCTCCCAGGTGTTAACGCCCAACAGCGTCTCATGCTTTTCGGCAAACAGGTGAGTATCGGTGATTTGTAATATCCTGACTGGCGCCCCACCAGCAACAGTCAGGTTCAACAGGCTTTCCAAATGGTGTCCTTAGGTAGGTTTATGACGCTAACAAACCGGAATCGCCATTGCTCCATGTGCTAAACAATATCTTAGCCAGTCAGCTAAAAACTGGTTAATTTGATGCTTTTCGTCGCGTTGATGCAACTTTTTATTCGGATAATCATACCGCGCTTTGAAGCGAAAGATCTGCTGACTCGAACACACTTCAGCGACCATCGCATCGTGGTACAGGCGCACCGTCATCGACGGCAGGCTCCAGTAGCTGATCGCGGGAGCCGTCTGCTCTATTTCCACAAGCGTAGTGTAGCGCGTTGATTCTGTTATCGTTAACCGATACTGCGCGTTGCTCACCTGATAGCTCACCGTTTCGCCGGGTGCGTCGTTTCGCGGCAACAGGCGGCGCAGCTGCGCGAAGTTGGTCTCGCACAGGCGCATCATTTCTGGGAAGTCAGGTGTATAACGCTTCATTTTTTCCACTCGTTTCGTAATGTCTGATAGTGCAGTTGCAGCCATTGCAGGGCGATGACGGACGCTGCGTTGTCGATTTTCCCCTCTTCAACCCACTGGTAAGCCTGCTCCCGACTCACCACATGAACCCGAATGTCTTCGTTTTCATCAGCCAGACCGTGAATGCCTTCAGCCGTCGTGGCGTCCACTTCGCCCACCAGAATGGACAATCTTTCACTTGTGCCGCCAGGGCTCGCCAGATAGCTCAGCACCGGTTTGGTCCGTCCGACCTCCAGGCCCGCCTCTTCCTGCGCCTCGCGTCGGGCAACATCCTCTACCGACTCCCCTTCTTCAATCATCCCGGCCACCATCTCCAGTAGCCACGGGCTGTCACTGACGTCGTACGCGGCAATACGGATCTGCTCAACCAGTACCACTTCATCGCGCACTGGGTCAAAGGGTAGCAAGACTGCCGCATGCCCGCGCTCAAAAATTTCACGTCTGACTTCGCCGCTCATTTCGCCGTTAAACAGGCGATGCCTGAAACGGTAAAGATCCAGCGAAAAAAAACCGCTATATAACGTTTCTCGTGCAATAATTTCTACATCGTTTTTGGCGAATGTCACTGGCAACTGCTCTGTTTTTTGCATGAATCAAGTCCTGGTAGCAATGGTGATGAAATGATGAATTTCAAGGCTGTTTGGCTGCCGTTTGTAAGGCTATATGGTAGATTGGTGCAAATTACCGCCAGATGGCACGTAACGCCAACCTTTTGGTGTGGAAGATTCTGTTAGAATCGGCAATTATTTTTAATTAGATCAGCGCTAATACTGCTTCACAACAAGGAATGCAAATGAAGAAATTGCTCCCCATCCTTATCGGCCTGAGCCTGACGGGCTTCAGTGCTATGAGCCAGGCAGAGAACCTGCTTCAGGTCTATCAGCAGGCACGTCTGGGCAACCCTGACCTGCGTAAGTCAGCGGCCGATCGTGATGCTGCGTTTGAAAAAATTAACGAAGCACGTAGCCCACTGTTACCGCAGCTGGGTTTAGGTGCAGATTATACTTACAGCAACGGTTTTCGCGATAATAACGGCATCAACTCCAATGCCACCAGCGCTTCACTGCAGCTAACGCAGACCCTGTTCGACATGTCCAAATGGCGTGCGCTGACCCTGCAGGAAAAGAGCGCCGGTATCCAGGATGTGACGTATCAGACCGACCAGCAGACGCTGATTCTGAATACGGCTACCGCCTACTTCAACGTACTGAGCGCCATCGATTCGCTCTCCTACACCGAAGCACAGAAACAGGCTATCTACCGTCAGTTAGATCAAACCACCCAGCGCTTCAATGTGGGCCTCGTGGCGATCACTGACGTGCAGAACGCCCGTTCACAGTATGACAGCGTTCTGGCAAACGAAGTGACCGCGCGTAACAATCTCGATAATGCGCTGGAATCACTGCGCCAGGTCACCGGGAACTACTACCCTGAACTGGCTTCACTGAACGTGGACAGCTTCAAAACCAACAAACCGCAGGCCGTCAATGCCCTGCTGAAAGAGGCGGAAAACCGCAACCTGACCCTGCTTCAGGCACGTCTGAACCAGGACCTGGCCCGCGAACAGATTCGTCAGGCGCAGGATGGCCATCTGCCAACCCTGAGCCTGAGCGCGTCAACCGGCGTGTCTGACACCAGCTACAGCGGTTCCAAAACCAACTCTGCGCAATATGACGACAGCAACGTCGGTCAGAACAAAGTGGGCCTGAGCTTCTCGCTGCCGCTGTATCAGGGCGGTCAGGTGAACTCTCAGGTGAAACAGGCCCAGTACAACTTTGTCGGGGCAAGCGAACAGCTGGAAAGCGCTCACCGCAACGTGGTGCAAACCGTTCGTTCTTCCTTCAACAACGTGAATGCCTCTATCAGCAGCATCAACGCCTACAAACAGGCCGTTGTCTCTGCCCAGAGCTCACTGGATGCGATGGAAGCCGGTTATTCGGTGGGTACGCGTACCATCGTTGACGTGCTGGATGCCACCACCACGCTGTACAACGCCAAACAGCAGCTCTCCAGCGCGCGTTATAACTACCTGATCAACGAGCTGAATATCAAATCTGCTCTCGGTACGCTGAACGAGCAGGATCTGCAGGCGCTGAACAACACGCTGGGCAAACCGATCTCCACATCGCCGGAAAGCGTGGCGCCGGAAAACCCACAGCAGGTTGCGTCCGTGGATAACTACAACGCCGATGCCACCGCTCAACCCGCCGCAGCACGCACGACGGCACCGGCCAGCAGCGGCAATAATCCGTTCCGTAACTAAGCTTCTCCCGAGGCACACCGTTGCCTGAGAAGCTGACTCCGCCCCTCTCTTACCATGAGAGGGGCAACAAAAATCGCCCTCAAACGTAAGCCAACGTAAAGATCGCCCCTGTTCCGCCCCTCTTCGCTTCATTTTCAACCACTCATCCTCTATCCTGAGCGCTATTACCACTGGGTCCTGGAAGACAAAGATGAAACGGACAAAAACAATCAATCACGCATCGTTCCGCAAAAGCTGGAACGCGCGCCACCTCACTCCCGTTGCGCTGGCGATCACCGCCGTCTTTATGCTGGCAGGCTGTGAAAAAAGCGACGAAACCGTCTCGCTGTATCAGAATGCGGACGACTGTTCTGCCGCCACCGGCAAAGCCGCAGAGTGTACGACGGCCTACAATAACGCCCTGAAAGAAGCGGAACGTACCGCGCCGAAATATGCGTCACGTGAAGACTGCGTGGCCGAGTTCGGTGAAGGTCAGTGTCAACAGGCGCCTGCTCAGGCAGGAATGGCACCGGAAAACCAGGCGCAGGCGCAATCCAGCGGTAGCTTCTGGATGCCGCTGATGGCGGGCTACATGATGGGCCGCCTGATGGGCGGTGGTGCGGGCTACCAGCAGCAACCGCTGTTTAGCTCGAAAAACCCGGCCAGCCCGGCATACGGTCAATACACCGATGCCAGCGGTAAAGGCTATGGCGCTGCGCAGCCTGGGCGGACAATGAACGTTCCCAAAACGGCTATGGCACCAAAACCGGCGACCACCAGCACCATCACGCGCGGTGGTTTCGGTGAGTCTGTCGCCAGGCAGACGACCATGCAGCGCAGCGCAACCGGCACCTCGACTCGCTCAATGGGCGGCTAACCATGGAACGAGTCAGTATCATTGAGCGCCCGGACTGGCGCGAAAAAGCGACCGAATACGGTTTTAACTTCCACACGATGTACGGCGAACCGTACTGGTGTGAGGATGCGTACTACAAGCTCACGCTCGCGCAGGTTGATAAGCTGGAAGAAGTCACCGCCGAATTGCACCAGATGTGCCTGAAAGTGGTAGAGAAAGTCATCGACAGCGACGCGCTGATGACCCGGTTCCGCATTCCCAAACACACCTGGGATTTTGTCCGCCAGTCGTGGAAAACTCACCAGCCTTCCCTTTATTCGCGCCTCGATCTGGCCTGGGACGGCGTAGGGGAACCTAAGCTGCTGGAAAATAACGCCGATACGCCAACTTCGCTGTATGAGGCCGCCTTCTTCCAGTGGATCTGGCTGGAAGATCAGGCTAACGCCGGAAACCTGCCGGACGGCAGCGACCAGTTCAATAGCCTGCAGGAAAAGCTGATTGAACGCTTCGCCGAACTGCGCGAACAGCATGGCTTCAACCTGCTGCATCTTGCCTGTTGCCGCGATACGGTCGAAGATCGGGGTACAGTGCAGTATCTGCAGGATTGCGCAGCCGAAGCGGAACTGGCTACAGAATTCCTCTATATCGAAGATATTGGCCTCGGGGAAAAAGGTCAGTTCACCGATTTGCAGGATCAGGTGATCAGCAACCTGTTCAAACTCTATCCGTGGGAATACATGCTGCGGGAAATGTTCTCTACCAAGCTCGAAGATGCCGGCGTACGCTGGCTGGAGCCCGCCTGGAAAAGCATTATCTCCAACAAAGCACTACTGCCTCTGCTGTGGGAGATGTTCCCGGATCACCCAAACCTGCTGCCCGCGTACTTTGCCGAAGACGACTACCCGCCGATGGAGAAATACGTGGTTAAACCGATTTTCTCCCGTGAAGGGGCGAACGTATCGATCATCGAAAACGGTAAAACCGTGGAGGCCGTTGAAGGGCCTTACGGCGAGGAGGGCATGATCGTCCAGCAGTTTTATCCGCTGCCGAAGTTTGGTGACAGCTATACGTTGATTGGCAGCTGGCTTATCAACGACAAGCCTGCCGGAATTGGCATCCGCGAAGATCGCGCGCTGATCACCCAGGATCTGTCGCGCTTCTATCCGCATATTTTTGTCGGGTAAGTCATGCCCGGTGGCGCAGTATCACCGGGCAGGTTTTTATCCAATCTGAACCGACAACATACTCAAACTGCCCATCTCGATACCGTCAACCGGGATCGTGACCGGCTCCTGCCCGTCCCATGCGCCCAGCACGTACAGCAGCGGCAGGAAGTGATCCGGCGTCGGGTTGGAGAGCGAACCGCCTTCATGATCCAGATAGTTAACCAGCGGATGCTGTTCAACCGGGCCTTGCCAGGTCAGGTTGGCTTTAACGTAGTCGTTGAACGATGTCGCCCACGGGTATCGGGTGTTTTCACCATGCCAGCGAGCCGTACGCAGGTTATGCACCACGTTACCGCTGGCGACCAGCATAATGCCTTCATCACGCAACGTCGCCAGCTTGCGCCCGATAGCCATATGCCATGCTGCCGGTTTCGTGCTGTCGATACTCAGCTGCACCATCGGGATATCGGCATCAGGATACATCTTGATCAATACCCCCCACGAGCCGTGATCAAAGCCCCAGGCTTCTTTGTCCAGTGCGACCGGAACCGGTGCCAGCAGGTCAACAAGCTGCTGCGCCAGCTCAGGCGAGCCGGGAGCCGGGTAATGCGTGTCGTACAGCGCCTGTGGGAAACCGCCGAAATCATGGATAGTCTTTGGTGCTTCCATCGCCGTGACGCCGGTCCCACGGGTAAACCAGTGTGCAGACACCACCACGATCGCCTTCGGACGTGGCAACGTCTGGCCCAGAGTACGCCAGGCGCGGGTGTAGACATTGTCTTCCAGAACGTTCATTGGGCTACCGTGGCCTAAAAACAGCGCTGGCATACGAGAAGAAGTCATGGTGATATCCTTACAGAAGGTGTCAATTTGATGGTTCTACCTTACGCTCGATCGGGTAAAGATGAACGCAGATAAGCGTGAAGATCATCATCAGGAAATTTGAATGTAAGGAATGTGTAAAGCCGCGCGGGTCCCCTCGCTTTGCCGACGGTGAATTATTAATATTAATGAGAATCATTATCACAAGGAGCAATAAATGTCAGTCCCCCTGATCCTGACCATACTCGCGGGTGCCGCTACATTTATCGGTGCGATTCTCGGCGTGCTGGGCCAGAAGCCCTCTAACCGCCTGCTGGCTTTTTCTCTGGGCTTTGCCGCCGGCATTATGCTGCTCATCTCTCTGATGGAGATGCTGCCTGCAGCGCTGGGTACGGAAGGTATGTCGCCGGTGCTGGGGTACGGCATGTTCGTATTTGGTTTGCTGGGCTACTTTGCGCTCGATCGTATGCTGCCGCACGCGCATCCCCAGGATTTAATGCAAAAAAGCGCCACCCCGCTGCCCGGTAACATCAAGCGTACCGCGATCCTGCTGACCCTCGGTATCAGCCTGCATAACTTCCCGGAAGGGGTCGCAACCTACGTCACCGCCAGTAATAACCTGGAGCTGGGCTTTGGCATCGCGCTGGCGGTTGCCTTGCACAATATTCCTGAAGGACTGGCGGTTGCCGGACCGGTATATGCGGCGACAGGTTCAAAGCGAACGGCTGTTTTCTGGGCGGGGATCTCCGGGCTGGCTGAGATTCTCGGCGGCGTGCTGGCATGGCTGATCCTCGGAAGCCTGGTTTCACCAGTCGTGATGGCAGCCATCATGGCAGCCGTTGCCGGCATTATGGTGGCGCTCTCCGTCGATGAGCTGATGCCGCTGGCAAAAGAGATCGATCCCAACAACAACCCAAGCTATGGCGTGCTGTGTGGAATGTCGGTAATGGGGTTAAGTCTGGTTCTGCTGCAAACCGCAGGTATTGGATAAAAAAAACGCCGGGTAAACCCGGCGTTTTCTCCGAAAATTGTGCTTCAGCTGGCTTTACGCTCGTGCGCCTGGCGGTAGGCCACCAGATCGTCGATGGTGACTACCGGCATATTGTGCAGACGGGCAAAGGTGATGCACTCTGGCGCACGCGCCATTGTGCCATCGTCGTTGGTCAGCTCACACAGCACACCCACGGGTTTAAACCCTGCCAGCGTCACCAGATCGATCGTCGCTTCCGTATGACCACCGCGAGTCAACACGCCGCCCGCCTGCGCACGCAGCGGGAAGACGTGGCCTGGACGGTGCAGGTCGGAAGGTTTAGCGCCATCGGCGATCGCGGCACGAACGGTGGTCAGGCGATCTGCTGCCGACACCCCCGTGGTAACGCCATGCGCCGCTTCGATGGTCACGGTAAAACCGGTGCCAAACGCGCTGGTGTTGTTCTCAACCATCATCGGCAGTTCGAGCTGCTTACGACGATCTTCCGTAATACACAGGCAGACAATGCCGCTGCCGTGACGGATGGTCAGCGCCATCTGCTCAACGGTCATGTTTTCAGCGGCGAAGATCATATCGCCTTCGTTTTCACGGTTTTCATCATCAAGCACCATCACAC
>JAFACP010000467.1 GCA_023425455.1 Pseudomonadota bacterium
TAGAGATTTAGGTCAGCGCCTTGGGCGTGAGGTGCGGCTGGCGAACGACGCCAACTGCCTGGCGGTGTCTGAGGCGATCGACGGTGCTGCGGCCGGCGCGCAGACCGTTTTCGCGGTGATTATCGGCACCGGCTGCGGTGCTGGCGTGGCCTTCGGCGGGCGGGCGCATACCGGAGGAAACGGCACGGCGGGCGAGTGGGGACACAACCCGCTGCCGTGGATGGATGAGGATGAACTCACCTACCGTGCGGAAGTGCCGTGCTACTGCGGCAAACAGGGCTGTATCGAGACCTTTATCTCCGGCACCGGCTTCGCCACCGACTACCATCGCCTCAGCGGCCGCCCGCTCAGGGGCAACGAGATTATGCGCCTGGTTGACGAGCAGGATCCGCTGGCGGAGCTGGCGCTCAGCCGCTACGAAATGCGCCTGGCGAAGTCGCTGGCGCACGTGGTGAATATTCTCGACCCGGATGTGATTGTGCTGGGCGGCGGGATGAGCAACGTCGACCGGCTATACGCCACGGTGCCGGGCCTGGTGAAGCAGTGGGTATTCGGCGGCGAGTGTGAAACCCCGATCCGCAAAGCGGTTCACGGGGATTCCAGCGGCGTGCGCGGCGCGGCGTGGCTCTGGCCGCAGTAACTCAACGCCAGCTGGCGGTGAGGGGAAACCCTCACCCCACCGCAAATACGCTGTCCAGCCTGCTGTACCCCAGCCCGTTGATCTTCTTCACTTTGATCTGAACCGGAATGCGCTCTTTCATCGCCTCGACGTGGCTGATGACCCCAATCGTTTTGCCGCTGGCGTTCAGCGCGTCGAGCGCGTCGAGCGCGGTATCCAGCGTTTCGCTGTCGAGCGTGCCGAACCCTTCGTCGAGGAACAGCGAATCAATGCGTGTCTTATGGCTCACCAGATCGGAGAGCGCCAGCGCCAGCGCCAGGCTCACCAGGAAGCTTTCGCCCCCGGAGAGGGTACGGGTGTCGCGCACCGCATCGGCCTGCCAGGTATCAACCACCTCCAGCTCCAGCGCGTCGCTCGCTTTACGTTGCAGCAGGTAGCGGCCATGCAGCCGGTTAAGCTGCTGATTAGCCAGCCAGACCAGATTATCCAGCGTCAGCCCCTGGGCGAATTTACGGAATCTGTCGCCGGTGCTGGAGCCGATCAGTGAGTTCAAATAACCCCAGTCATCCGCCAGGCGAGTCGCCGCCTCAATTTGCTGCCTCAGCGCCTGCTGATGCAGACGGTTATCGCTGTCCTGCTTCAGCTGCTGGCGAATTTCGCCCTGATGGGTGGTATTCTCACGAAGCTGCTGCGCCAGCTGCTGCAGCTGCATTTGCAGGGCGGGTGCGTCAGTATCCAGCGCTTCTGGCCGCAGCGACTGGTGCGCCTGCAGCTGCTGGCAGGCTTGCCCGAAGAGCGCCGTTGCCTGCTGAATCTGATTTTCCAGCGTCTGTTTTAACTGCCCGAGACGTCGGACGCTATCATCATCCAGAAGGGCGGCAAGGAACGCGTCCCGATCGGCAAAGTGGCTGGCGGCCAAAGCCGTGACGAATTGCATCTGCGACTGCTGCAGGCGTTCGCTCTCCAGCGTCTCCTGCTGCTGTTGGGCAACATGCTGGCTTTGCAGCGACACACACTCATCGTGGATCTCGCGCCAGTTTGCGGGGATATCCGCGTCGGCTTCGGTTGTGTCCGCTGCCGGAAGCGTGTCGAGCAGCGGCTTCAGGGCATTAATACGCTCCTGAATCACACCCTGCCGGGTCTGCTTTTCCTGCCACTGAGCGAATTCGGCTTCGCGGGCGTTCAGCCAGTGGGTCTCTTCGCCGTCTTCCGGTACATCAAGTGATAACCTGCGCAGTGTGCTGTCCAGCCCCTGACGCATTGTTGCCAGCTGCTGCTGCTGCTGACGTTCCTGCTCTTCCTGTTCATGCAGCTGATTTTGCAGCGTCAGGCGCTGGCTGAGCTGATAGAGCTGGCGATCGTAGTGCTCTTGTTCGTTGATCCATGCGGCAATATCTGCCTGAATCGTAAGCGTAATATTCAGGGAGGCGCAAACGTCCTGCCACTCTTTAGTGAGCGCTTGCTCTTCCTCTGAGAGCGACCGTGCTTCAGTTGTTTCGCGTTGGATCTGCTGAGTCAGGGCATTGACCTGCCCCAGAACCAGCAGGCCTTCCTCTTTTAGTGCGACGACCTCTTTTTCCAGCGCATCCCGGCGGCGCTGATTATCGGTGAGCTCAAGCGCCTGATAAGTCTCGACGGCGGGGTGTTCGCTGGCGCCGCACAATGGGCAAGGTTTGCCTGCCTCAAGCTGCGAGCGGTAGTTTTCCAGCTTTTTAATTGTCGCCTCGCTTTCGCACAGCGCTTTCAGATCGACATAGTGCTGGTTTTTCTCTTTGTACTGTTGACGACGTAAGGCCAGGGTTTCGTTGAGCGTTGCCTGCTCTGCCTGCGCTTTTTGCACGCTTTCCCCGTTCTGCTGCAGCCGTTTTTGCAGCGGCTGATAGCGGGCATGAAGCGCGGTCAGGCGCTGGCGGAAAGTCCGCGACTGCGCCTGCTGCTCCATTGCGACAGCGACCTCATCCGCCGTCAGCGTCAGGCTGTTTTCCGGCAAACTCGCCAGCTTCTGGCGCAACGCCGTGATGCGCGTCGCAAGCGCTGTGAGCTGATGTTTATCGCGGGCCAGCTGGGTAAAATGCGCGCGCCAGCCAGCAATCTCCTGACCCCACAGGCTGAACCGTTCATGCTCCGCCAGCCATTGCGCCAGTACCGTGAGTTCGCTCTGAAGCTGTTCATGCCTGCATAACGCGGCATTGCGGATGCGTGCACGCTGCGCGGTTCTTGCCTGTAAGCGAGTATTTACTTCAATAATCCGCTGCTTCGTTTGCGCCAGCCGCGCGGTTTGTTCCTGCTGGTGTTCCCACAGAGGGCGAAGCTGGGCGGCGGGCTGAGCCAACTGGAGCTTTGCCAGCTCCGGTGCCGCGTCAGTAAGAGCCTGTTGCGCCTGCTGCTGTAGGGTTGTCGCGCGCTGATGTTCACGAACAAGCTCGTCATTGCGCGTAAGCCACTGATAATCTTTCTGTATATTTTGCTGCTGCGCCAGCAGGGTTTTCTCTTCGTCAGTAAGTACCTGCAAACTTTGCTGCAGCAGCTGCTGCTGTTCTTCGCTGAGTAACACCATGCCTGCGGCCTGGGCTTCATACTTTTCCAGCGTGCTGCGGGCGTCTTTATGCTGCCCGAACACTTTCGCCGAAATCAGACCGTAGATTTCCGTGCCGGTCAGCTCTTCCAGCAGTTCGGCGCGATCGCCCGGTCTGGCATTGAGAAAGGCGGCAAATTGCCCCTGAGAAAGCAGCATTGAGCGGGTAAACCGCCCGTAATCCAGCCCGGTTAAGGCGGCCGTCTGCTCCAGCTTGTCGGTGACTTTGTCGGCGAGGATCTTGCCATCTTCGCAGCGCGCCAGTTCCACGCGCGGTGCCTGCAGGTTCCCGTCCGGCTGGTTGCGTGCGCGGTTCTGGCTCCAGAATGCGCGATAGGCGGTGCCCCGCACTTCAAACTCAACCTCTGCCAGACACTCGGCGGTATCGCGCGTCATCAGGTCATTCTGTGCCTGGGAGACTTTCTGCAGGCGCGGCGTTTCGTGGTACAGCGCCAGGCAGATCGCGTCAAGCAGGGTGGTTTTCCCCGCGCCGGTGGCGCCGGTAATGGCAAATAATCCGTTGCTGGCAAAGGGCTCGGCGGTAAAGTCGATTTTCCATTCGCCCTTCAGGGAGTTGAGGTTTTTCAGGCGCAGGCTGAGAATTTTCACGCGTTTTGTTCCTCATCATTGAGCGTATGCAGCGTCTGGGTGAACAGTTCGTTGAGCCTGGCGCGCGTGGCGTCGTCAACCTCTTCCTGCGCCAGACGGCGCGCAAAGACCTCTTCAACCCGCAGCTCACTGAGCGTTTCACGCTGCGCGCTGTGCAGAATTTTCTCGCGCTGCTCGCGGCTGCGGCGCACCAGCAGGATGTCGACGGGCAGATCTTCCGCCAGCGCCTGAATTTTTCGCTGCATGTCGTGCAGATAGTCGTCGGTGGTGATTTCAATATCCAGCCACACCGGCGGCGTTTGTGCGACGTCGCGCCACTGCTCCAGCTGGGTGGCGATCGCGGCCAGATCGCCTTTCAGCACCGCCAGCGGCTGGGTGACGGGCACCTCGAGTGTCTCAACGGCGCTAAGCGCGGCCCCGTTAAAACTCACCAGATGCACGGATTTGGTTTTCCCCGTTTCATCGAAACTGAGGGCAATCGGTGAGCCGCTGTAGCGGATATGGTCACAGCCGCCGATGATTTGCGCCCGGTGAATATGACCGAGGGCGATGTAATCGGCCGGCGGGAAGTTTTGCGCCGGAAACGCATCCAGCGTGCCAATATAAATGTCACGTACCGCGTCACTTTTGCTGGCGCCGACAGTGGTGAGATGGCCGGTGGCAATCACCGGGAGCGGCTGTTCGCCGCGCAGGGCGCAGGCGTCGGCATATTGCTGCTGATAGTAGTCGGTGATGCTCTGCAACAGATGCTGCTGCTTTTCGCTGCCGGAAAGACCCGCCTGACTGTGCACGATATCGCGCGGGCGTAAAAACGGCACCGGGCACAGTACCGCGCCCGGCGTGCCGTCGCGTTTTTTCAGGATCTGCGGCGCATGCCCGGCGCTGGCGACGACGGTGGTATTGAGAAAGGCGAGGATGTCACGGGACTCGTTCAGCGTTGCCACCGAGT
>JAFACP010000038.1 GCA_023425455.1 Pseudomonadota bacterium
CCGGGCATAAATCCCTGTGGCATGAGAGCTGGGGCGGTCTACCGCTGGCAGCGTTCTTTGACGAACTCGACCCGATTATCAATAAAAACCTGAAATATCCTCTCTTTACTGACACCTGGACGGCGGATATTCCGGTGGGCACGCTCTGTGACGAGTGGGCAAAACGTCTCGGCCTGACGCAAAAGGTCACCATTTCCGGTGGCGCATTTGACTGCCATATGGGGGCCGTCGGCGCAGGCGCCCAGCCGAATACGCTGGTGAAAGTTATCGGTACCTCAACCTGCGACATTCTGACGGCAGATAAAGCCAGCGTCGGCGAGCGGGCGGTAAAAGGGATCTGTGGCCAGGTGGACGGCAGCGTGGTGCCTGACTTTATTGGTCTGGAGGCCGGTCAGTCGGCGTTTGGCGATATCTACGCCTGGTTTGGTCGCCTGCTGGGCTGGCCGCTGGATCAGCTCGCGGCAACTCATCCGGAACTGAAAACGCAGATTGCCGAAAGCAAAAAACAGCTGCTCCCCGCGCTCACCGACGCCTGGGCTAAAAACCCCTCCCTCGACCATCTCCCGGTGGTCCTTGACTGGTTTAACGGCCGTCGCACCCCGTTTGCGAACCAGCGTCTGAAAGGGGTAATAACCGACCTCAATCTGGCAACCGATGCGCCTGCCCTGTTTGGCGGCCTGATTGCGGCGACCGCATTTGGGGCCCGCGCCATTATGGAGTGTTTCACCGAACAGGGCATCGACGTTAACAACGTGATGGCCCTCGGCGGGATCGCCCGGAAAAACCCGGTGATCATGCAGGCCTGCTGCGATGTGTTAAATCGTCCGCTGCAAATCGTGGCGTCCGATCAGTGCTGCGCCCTGGGAGCGGCGATTTTCGCCGCCGTCGCCGCCGGCGTTCACGCCGATATCCCAACCGCACAGCAGCGAATGGCCAGCGCCGTCGAGATCACCCTGCAGCCCCGCATTCAGCAGGCGCACCGTTTTGAACAGCTTTATCAGCGCTACCAGCAATGGGCGAAGAGCGCGGAACACCACTATCTCCCTGTCGCCGCCCCGTCCGGATCGCCTGCGGACACCACGGCAACCCTGACACATTAAGGACACAATAATGACCATTTTTACTAATTATGAAGTGTGGTTTGTCATTGGCAGCCAGCATCTGTACGGGCCAGAGGCGCTGCGTCAGGTCACTCAGCACGCGGAACATGTCGTCAACGCAATGAACGCGGAAGCCAAACTGCCGTGCAAACTGGTGCTGAAGCCGCTTGGCACTACGCCGGATGAGATCACTAACATCTGCCGCGAAGCTAACTACGACGACAAGTGCGCCGGGATGGTGGTATGGCTGCATACCTTCTCGCCGGCCAAGATGTGGATCAACGGGCTGGCGATCCTGAACAAGCCGCTGCTGCAGTTCCACACCCAGTTCAACGCCTCTCTGCCGTGGGACAGCATTGATATGGACTTTATGAACCTGAACCAGACCGCGCACGGCGGACGTGAGTTCGGCTTCATCGGCGCGCGCATGCGCCAGCAGCACGCTGTCGTCACCGGACACTGGCAGGATCGGCAGGCGCAACAGCGCATCGGCTCCTGGATGCGTCAGGCGGTATCAAAACAGGATACCCGTCACCTGAAAGTGGTGCGTTTTGGCGACAATATGCGTGAAGTGGCAGTGACTGACGGCGATAAAGTGGCCGCGCAAATCAAGTTTGGCTTCTCCGTGAACACCTGGGCGGTCGGCGATCTGGTGCAGGTGGTGAACGAGGTGACCGATGGCGAGGTGAGCGCGCTGGTCGACGAATATGAAAGCTGCTATCGCCTGACGGCCGCAGCGCAAATCCACGGTGACAAACGCCAGAACGTACTGGATGCCGCGCGCATTGAGCTGGGGATGAAACGCTTCCTCGAGCAGGGTGGCTTCCACGCCTTTACCACCACCTTTGAAGATCTTCATGGCCTGAAACAGTTACCGGGCCTGGCGGTACAACGTCTGATGCAGCAGGGCTACGGCTTTGCCGGCGAAGGCGACTGGAAAACCGCCGCCCTGCTTCGCATCATGAAAGTGATGTCAACCGGTCTGCAGGGCGGCACCTCCTTTATGGAGGACTACACCTACCACTTCGACAACGGCAACGACCTGGTGCTGGGTTCGCATATGCTGGAAGTGTGCCCCTCTATTGCCGTCGAAGAGAAACCTCTCCTTGATGTCCAGCACCTCGGTATCGGCGGTAAAGCCGATCCGGCGCGGCTGATCTTCAACACCCGCACCGGCCCGGCGATCAACGCCAGCCTGATCGATCTGGGCGATCGCTTCCGTCTGCTGGTGAACTGCGTGGATGCGGTCGAAACCCCGCACGCGCTGCCCAAACTGCCTGTCGCCAATGCGTTGTGGAAAGCGCAGCCCGATCTGCCGACCGCATCCGAGGCCTGGATCGTCGCCGGCGGCGCCCACCACACCGTCTTCAGCCACGCGCTGGATCTGAACGACATGCGCCAGTTTGCTGAACTGCACGACATCGAACTGACGGAGATTGATAACGATACCCGCCTGCCAGCCTTTAAAGACTCGCTGCGCTGGAACGAAGTGTATTACGGTTCAAAACGTTAACAGGGGACCTTTGGCCTGCCGCAGGGCGGGCCTCTTTTCCTGGAGGAATGCATGTTAGACGATCTTAAACGTCAGGTTCTTGACGCTAACCTGGCGCTGCCCAAACATAACCTCGTCACCCTCACCTGGGGCAACGTCAGCGCCGTCGATCGCGAAAAAGGGGTGTTTGTCATCAAACCCTCCGGCGTGGATTACGCGGTGATGACCGCCGAAGATATGGTGGTAGTCAGCATTGCGACCGGTGAAGTGGTGGAAGGCAACAAAAAGCCCTCTTCCGATACGCCCACCCATCGGCTGCTGTACCAGGCGTTTCCGACCATTGGCGGTATTGTTCATACCCATTCGCGCCACGCGACCATCTGGGCGCAGGCCGGTCAGTCCATTCCGGCCACCGGCACCACCCACGCGGATTATTTCTACGGTCCGGTTCCCTGCACACGCTTAATGACCGATGCGGAAATAAACGGCGAGTATGAGTGGGAAACCGGCAATGTGATTGTCGAAACCTTTGAGAAACAGGGTATCGA
>JAFACP010000142.1 GCA_023425455.1 Pseudomonadota bacterium
AACCTATTCCGCTCGAAAGGCGTCCTGGTGGGCACCTCCACCATGAACAACGTGATGATGCCGAAAATTGCGGGACTCGTCGAAGAGATAACCGGCCTGCGCTTTAGAAACAAACGCGCCAGCGCCTTTGGCTCTCACGGCTGGAGCGGCGGCGCAGTCGACCGTCTGTCCACTCGCCTGCAGGATGCCGGTTTTGAGATGTCCATGAGCCTGAAAGCCAAATGGCGTCCGGACCTGGATGCGCTGGAAATCTGCCGTCAGCATGGCCGCGATATTGCACGTCAGTGGGCGCTCGCCCCGCTAGCGGAAGTGGCGGCAAAACCAACCGAACACCAGGGAGCCACCGCCTGCGCTGCAGATCTCGGCCCTCGCATGCAGTGCAGCGTCTGCCAGTGGATTTACGACCCGGCACTGGGCGAGCCGCTGCAGGATATTGCCTCAGGCACGCCGTGGAGCGACGTGCCGGACAACTTCCTCTGCCCGGAATGTTCACTGGGTAAAGAGGTCTTTGATGAACTGGGTTCGGAGGCAAAATGAACAAGGGGATCGTCATTATCGGCTCGGGATTTGCCGCCCGCCAGCTGGTGAAAAATATCCGCAAACAGGATGCTAACGTGCCGTTGACGGTGATTGCCGCAGACAGCATGGATGAATACAACAAACCTGATTTAAGCCATGTGATTAGCCAGAATCAACGCGCCGAAGATCTTACCCGCCAGACGGCGGGGGAGTTCGCGGAACAGTTCAATTTACGTCTGTTTCCGTACACCTGGATTAGCGATATCGACGCCGCCGCCCGTGTGGTGAAAGCGAAAGAGAAAACCTGGCACTATGACAAGCTGGTACTCGCCACGGGCGCATCGGCGTTTGTGCCGCCGGTTGAAGGCCGTGAGCTGATGATGACGCTCAACAGCCAGCAGGCGTATCAGGTCTGCCAGACGTCGCTGCGTGACGCACAGCGGGTGATGATTGTCGGCGGCGGTCTCATTGGTACCGAACTGGCAATGGATTTCTGCCGGGCGGGCAAATCGGTCACTCTGGTCGACCACGCAGCAAGCATCCTGTCGGCGCTGATGCCCGCAGAAGTGAGCAGTCGCTTACAGCATCATTTAACCGACACGGGCGTGCATCTGCTGCTGAAATCTCAGTTGCTGAGCCTGAGCAAAACCCAAAGCGGCATTCGTGCATCGCTTGACCGCAATCGCAGCGTTGAGGTGGATGTGGTTGTCGCGGCAACGGGCCTGCGCCCTGAAACAGCGCTGGCGCATCGCGCTGGCGCGGAAACGCACCGTGGCGTGAAGGTAGACAGCTACCTGCAAACCACGCAGCCGGATATTTACGCCCTGGGCGACTGCGCGGAAATTAATGGTCAGGTTCTGCCTTTCCTGCAGCCGATCCAACTGAGCGCGATCTCTCTGGCGAAAAACCTGCTCGGCGGCAGTGCGCCGCTGAAATTACCGACCATGCTGATAAAGGTAAAAACGCCGGAATTGCCGTTGCACCTTGCTGGCGAAACGCAGCGCAAGGATTTGAGCTGGCAGATTGCCGTTGAACCACAGGGGATGGTTGCCCGCGGCTCAGACGCCAACGGCGAGGTGCGCGCCTTTGTGGTGAGCGAAGATCGGATGAAGGAGGCTTTCGCTCTGTTGAAATCGCTGCCCGCTTAACCCGTGGTCTCCTGCCGCGCTGACTTAAGCTCTGGATTTTATTCTCCACGGCCCCGGTGTCCCGGGGCTTTTTCCTGCCGCATCCCTGCTCAGGAACGCACTACCAGCGCGTCGTAACCGCGCCAGCGGTAGTTCACCATTGAGATCAGCCAGCAGGCGATAAACAGCCCGACCACCACAAAACCGGCGTTGCCCAGATTGTCATTCACCGCACCAATCAGATCCCAGAGACCGCCGCGCAGGTTAAATTTATCCATCAGCAAACCCAGTGCCTCCAGCCCGCCGATAAACAGCGCCACCACCACCGACGTGCCGGTGATGGTCATGTTGTAATAGAGCTTGCGCTGCGGCTTATTGAACGCCCAGCCGTAGGCGCCGACCATCAGCAGATTATCAAGGGTATCAATCAGCGCCATACCGCTGGCAAACAGCGCCGGGAAAATCATGATCGACCAGACTGACATCCCGTTGGATGCGCTGGCCGCGGAGATCCCCAGTACGCCAATTTCGGTGGCGGTATCAAACCCGAGGCCAAACAGGAAACCGACCAGATACATCTGCCAGCTCTTGTTAACCAGCCGGAAGGTGGCGCTAAACAGCCAACTCATCACCCCGCCCTGCGCCGGAAGCGCCACCTCCGCGTTCGCCGCATGGCCCTTTTTCAGCGCCTGAAAACTGCCCCACACGCCGCGCAGAATCACCATGTTGACCAGCGCCATCGCCAGCAGGAAAGTGGCGGAGACCGCGGTGCCAATCACGCTGCCGGTGTCATGGAACCAGGCCATGTTCTGCTGGAAGGCGGTTGCGGTCGCCGCAATCGCGATCGAGGCCAGCACCACGATGGTGGAGTGACCCAGCGAAAACCACGCACCGACGCCGCTCGGACGTCGTCCCTGCTGCATCATCTTACGCGTGACGGTATCGATAGCCGCGATGTGGTCGGCATCCACCGCATGACGCAGGCCATAGCACCAGGCCAGCAGGCTTGCCGCCATCAGCGCGGTGCTGCCGCTAAACGTGCGCCATGCCCAGCCCCAGGCCAGAAGATTCGCCATTATCAGCGCCAGCAGCAGAAACGCGGCGCGAGGTTCATTGCGGAAGAGTCGTAGCATTTTAAGTCCTTTGTAAACATGACCGGGCCGCGGCGACCACCGCCTGCCCAAACGAGATAGCCCCGTCACCTGCGGGCAGGCGATGAGGAAAAAGAACAGTGTAGTCAGGAAGATAGTGACGCAGACGCGCCCGCAGCAGGCGGTTATGCACAACGCCACCGCTGCAGCACACCGTCGCGAGAGACAGGCGCTGCGCGTGGAAAGCGGCAAGCGTTGCCAGCCCGTGTGCCAGCGCGTCGTGAAAAGCCCATGCGCGCTGGCAGGGCTCTGCCTGCCACGCCAGCCACTGCTGCCAGAAACGGGCAAGGGAAAGCACGCCGTTTTCCACCGGCAGCGTCACCGGATGCGCCACGCCCGGACAGCGGTTCGCCAGCGCCTCCAGCCGACAGGCGGCTTCCCCCTCATAGTGCTGTTTGTCCGGGCAAATCTGCAGTGCGCAGGCGACCGCATCGAACAGTCGCCCGCAGGAGGAGGCCAGCGGCGCGTTGAGGTTGCGGGAAATGGCGGTCGCCAGCAGCGGCCAGTTTTGCGCCTGCACCGCCGCGGTTTCCGGGTAACGCTGCCAGTGCGGAACAAAGGCCAGGCAGTGGGCGAGTAAATTTCGCCACGGCTGCCCGGCGGCCAGATCGCCCCCCGGCAGCGCCACGGGCGGTAAGCCGCCCAGATGCTCGCAGCTAAAATAGCTGACCCGCAGGCACTCGCCGCCCCACAGCGCGCCGTTTGGCCCCATGCCGATCCCGTCCAGCGTCAGGGCGATAGCATCACCGCCGTCGAGCGGCCAGCCGTTTTCGGCCAGGCAAGCCGCCGCATGCGCATGATGGTGCAAAACGGTCTCGGTCGGTAACGCCTGCTCACCGGCCCAGCGCCGGGAGTGATAGCCCGGATGGGCATCACACACCAGCCGCTGCGGCTGAAAAGCATAGATCTGCTGCATTACCGACAACGCTGCGCGCCACTGCGCCCCGACGCCCTCGTCAGCGAGATCGCCAAAGTGCTGGCTCAGCACCGCCTGGCTGCCGCGCACCAGACAGAAGGTGTTTTTCATCTCCGCTCCGACGCACAGCATGGCAGGGATCGCCGTAAACCCGGGCGGCAGGGGAATGGCATCAGGCACGAAACCCCGCGCCCGGCGCAGCATCCCGCCCTCCTGATCCACCACCGAGTCGTCCATGCGCTGCAAAATATCGCGGTTATGCAGCAGAAAACCGTCGGCAATCTCCGCTAACGCCTCCAGCGCCTGCGCGTTAGCGATCGCCGGCGGCCTGCCGCTGAGGTTAGCGGAGGTCATCACCAGCGGACGCGGAAAATCGCTCATCAGCAGATGCTGTAACGGACTGGCAGGCAGCATCACGCCGATGCTATCCAGACCCGGCGCGATAGCGGACGGAAAATCGCCAAGCCACGCTTTTGGCGTCAGTACGATCGGTGCGCTGGAGGCCTCCAGAGAATGACGGATCGACAGCGGCAGCGCATCCGCATGCGGGATCATCACCGCCAGCGGCTTAGACGGGCGCCGCTTACGCGCCCGCAGCGCCGCTATCGCCTGCGCGTTGTGCGCATCGCAGGCCAGATGGAAGCCTCCCAGCCCTTTGATAGCCACGATGCCGCCGCGTTTTAGCATCGCCACCGCCGCACTTAGCGCCTCTTCCCCCGTGGCGCAGCGATCGTTTGCCCGCCACTGCAGCTCAGGTCCACAGTCCGGGCAGGCGACCGGCTGGGCGTGAAAACGTCGGTCACGCGGATCGCGATACTCCGCTTCGCAGGGGGCGCAGAGCGGAAAATGCGCCATCACGGTCGCCGGACGGTCATAGGGCATGGCGCGAATAATGGTAAAGCGTGGCCCGCAGTGGGTGCAGTTGATAAACGGGTAGCGGTAGCGCCGTTCACGGGGATCGCGCATTTCCGCCAGACAGGCGGGACAGGTGGCGGCGTCAGGGACAATCTGCGTGGCCATCGCCCCGGCGGCGCTGTGGCGGATGGTAAACGCCTCAGGCCCGGCAAGCCACGTAAACGGCGAGACATCAATACTGTCAATCCGCGCCAGCGGTGGGCAGAGCTGGCGCAGTCTCGCGGTAAAATCCCCCCCGTTACCTGCGAGACGCACCAGCACACCCTCACCGTCGTTGCAGACGTCGCCTGCCAGACCCAGCTGCTGCGCCAGCTGCCAGACGAAGGGACGAAACCCCACCCCCTGCACTTTGCCGCGTACCCGTATCTGTACGCCCTGACTGCTCATCGCCGGTCAGAACAGCAGCGATGACGACGTATCAAACGCCGCGCGACGACGTTTTTCCGCGCTCATTTGTTCCAGCTTGTCGCGATCCACGCACACCAGCGCGTGCGTTGGACAGGCCTGCATACAGGCAGGCCCCTCTTCGCGGTGGTAGCAGAGGTCACATTTGTTGGCTTCCGCTTTCTCAGCGCGCACGTTCAGCCCGATACCGCTGTTACGCACCACGGGACGAACCACCACCTCCATCGCGCCGTAAGGACAGGCGACCACGCAGGTTTTGCAGCCGATGCAGCGCTCCTGCATCACGTGCACAAACCCTTTTTCGCGTTTAATCGCCCCGTTAGGGCAGACATTCGCGCAGGGCGCATCTTCACACTGACGGCAAATGGCCGCCGTTGAGATGTTCACCCCCTTAATCACGTGAATACGCGGCAGGAAAGATTCCGGCGTCAGGGAGGCACAATCTTGCTCAGCCTGATGGGACACCACGCACGCCACTTCACAGGTACGGCAGCCAATACACTTACTGGCATCGGCCATAATAAAACGGTTCATCTGCTTCTCCAGCATAACAGTCATGCGCGGATATATTCATAAACCATGCCAGTTTTTAATTTATTGATTTTATTGATATTAAAAGCCTGTCGCACTCTGTCATCGTCACTTCTGACGATGACAGATGTCGACGTCAGCGATGCGGACCCGCGCACACAGAGTCGCGCAA
>JAFACP010000119.1 GCA_023425455.1 Pseudomonadota bacterium
GGTCTGCTCAAAACCGAGGAATTTGAGAATCGACAGGTTTACCGACGGGTGGAAGCGCATGCCTCCCTTAAACGGGCCGATTGCCGAGTTAAACTGAACGCGCCAGCCACGGTTAACCTGTACCTGATTGCGATCGTCCACCCATGCGACACGAAACTGGATCACGCGCTCTGGCTCCACCAGTCGCTCAAGCAGCGCATATTGCCGATAACGCGGATGTTCTTCAAGAAAAGGCCACAGCGTGGTCATGACTTCCCGAACGGCCTGCGCAAACTCGCTCTGATGCGGGTCACGTTGCTGAACGGAGGCGAGGAAAGTGTCCAGAGAACGTATCTGATCCATAGATATAAGAACCTCTTATGATGTGTTGTGTGTATTATTTCGGCGACAGGTGCTGTTTTTTTGACTATAGCATTCTTACTGCTTTGTATGGCAAGCGGAAATGGGTATTGAAAGGGAAATTCATTATCGGTCGTTTGTCATAACGAAAAACGATGACCAAAGAAATTAAAGGTTCCGCGTCGGTTTACCGTTATAGTTTTTATCAGAAGACAACAGGATGATAACGCGATGAAACGCTACCTAATGAGCGCGATGTTTTTACTGCTTTCCACAGCCGCACAGGCGGACAGGATCCGCCCGGATGTAGAGGTGAACGTGCCGCCGGAGGTGTTCAGCACCAGCGGCCAGCGCGCGCAGCCCTGCAATCAGTGCTGTATCTATCAGGATCAAAACTACTCGGAAGGGGCGGTGATTAACGCCGTGGGCGTGCTGCTCCAGTGTCAGCGCGATGAGCGCACCATCAGCACCGATCCGCTGGTCTGGCGTCGCGTAAAAGGATAAACGCGTGCAGTAACGGAATATCTGCCGGTGCCAGGTTACGGGTCAGGGCCACTTCGGGCGTACACCACTCAAGGGCCTGGTGGAAGTGCGCCACCGGTTCCCCGCTAAAGAGCGGAACATGCCAGGCGTGCAGGTGGATGCGGCGTCCGCAGACCTCCCGCTGGTGGCTTGCCACATAGCGCGACGGCGTAGCGATAATCCCCAGCTCCTCACGCAGTTCGCGGATCAACGCGTCAGGCTGCGTCTCTCCGGCTTCCACTTTGCCGCCGGCAAACTCCCACATGCCCGGCTGGTCTGCATGGGCAGGGCGGCGGGCCAGCAATATTTTGCCGTCTTTTTCGATGATGCCGGCAACGACGTCGAGGGTTTTTAGCATGATTATCAATAATGGTTTCTGAAAAACGACATATTATCGTGCCCGGTTAAAGAGTCCAGTTATCAGGAGAGTCAGATGAAAGAGACACCCGCCTGGGTTGCTCCCCTTGAAACCTTGCCCGCCAGCATCAAACCGCTCGCGGCCATGCAGAAAAGACACTTTGGTACGGTACTCAACCCCGCGCGCTGGTGGGGAAGAGTGCCGCCGCTTTTCTGGCTTGTGGCGCTGTTTGTCGGTTTTCTCGAACGTCGTAAGTCACCGCTGAGCCCGGCATTGCGTTCGCTGCTCATGACCCGTGTCTCGCAGCTGTGTCACTGCGCGTTTTGTATCGACGCCAATAGTCTGCGGCTGGCAGAGCGCAGCGGTGCGCTGGATAAGGTCCAGGCCGTCAGCGCCTGGCGCGACTCGGCGTTGTTCAGCGAAGAGGAGCGGGCGGCGCTGGCGTATGCTGAAGCGGTGACGGCCACCCCTCCGCAGGTGGATGCGGTTACTAAAGCGCGGCTAAAGCATCACTTCAGCGATGCCACCATAAGTGAAATGACGGCGCTGATTGCCTTTCAAAACCTCTCGGCGCGTTTTAATGCCGCGCTGGAGATCCCGGCTCAGGGGCTTTGCGCCACGTTTAAGGGGAAGCCTGATGCTTGATCGCCACCTGCATCCGCGGCTGAAGCCCGCACTTAATCAGCTGGCGGCTCTGCTGGACCGGTCGCCCGTTACCCCGGACGGCTTAACGCTGGCGGGCTTTGCCGCCGGTCTGCTGGCGCTGCCGCTGCTGGCGCTGAAGTGGTATCTGGCGGCGCTGGCTGCGGTGATCATCAACCGCCTGCTCGATGGCCTTGACGGCGCGCTGGCGCGTCGACGCGGGCTGAGCGACGCAGGGGGATTTCTGGACATCGCACTCGATTTTCTCTTTTACGCGCTGGTGCCGTTTGGCTTTGCGCTGGCCTCGCCGGCAGAAAATGCGCTGGCCGCCGCGTGGCTACTCTTTGCCTTTATTGGCACCGGCAGCAGTTTTCTGGCCTTTGCGGCGCTGGCGGCTAAACACGATATCGCCAATCCGGGCTACGCGCATAAGTCGTTTTATTATCTTGGGGGGTTAACGGAAGGGACGGAGACAATTGCGCTGTTTGTCCTGTGCTGCCTGTTCCCGGCGCACTTCGCGCTGCTGGCGTGGGTTTTCGGCGCGCTGTGCTGGCTGACCACCACAACGCGCATCTGGAGCGGCTATGTGACGCTGAAATCACTCAGCCATTAACGTGCGCTTTGCGGCCCGCGCTCTCCGGTCGCGACCGAGTTCTGCGGGTGGCTGCTCCACTCATACCAGCCGCCGTCATACACCGCGACTTTTTTCCAGCCCATGGCGCGGGCGTACATAAAGGTTTCAGACGCACGCCAGCCGGTGCCACAGTAGAAGGCCACCTGCTGCTCCGGCAGGATATTCCACACTTTCCACATGGCGGCAATATCCGTGGCGCTACGCATGGTGCCGTCAGGATTGTGGAAATCTTCCATGTGCGTTGCATCGCTGCCCGCGTGTCCCCAGCGCGCGCCGGCAATTTCGCCTTTCGGTTTGATATAGCTGTATCCGCTGGTGACGCCGGTAAACTCAGGCCATGAGCGAATGCTGACCAGCGAGGCATCTGGTCTGTGCAGTAGGGCGCGAGCCTGTTCCATATCCACCATCAGCTGAGGCTGGCCGGGAAGCGGGGCACCAAAGTCGGGAGCCGGTTTGACGCTGGCGGGCATGCCCCGTTCGACCGGCAGCCCGGCGTCTGACCAGCTTTTCCAGCCGCCATCGAGGATACGCACATCGTTTACCCCCGCGTACAGCATGATCTGCGCCACGCGGGCGGCGGCGTAAACATCACTGGCGTACAGGATCACGGTGGTGTCGTGACGAATACCGTGCTTAGCCAGCAGCGTTTTTAGCTGCGCATCGGAGACTTTATTCCACAGCGGTTCACTTTCGACATCATTGGTGTTGATGTAGTCCGCGCCGGGGATATGGCTCAGCAGAAAGCGCTTTGGCGCACCCCAGGCGGCTTCAATCACCTTCCACTCACCGGCCGGTGCAGCCGCAACCGGCTTACCCTGCTGCAGCTGATGCAGCCACCCGGGGTAGACCAGCTGCTCAAAGTGCGCTAAACGCTGCAGACGCCCGGGGGCCTGCAGGGCATCGCTCAGCAGCGAAACCCGGCGATAGCCCAGTGTTTCCAGCCGCGCTTTTACCTGCTGGTTATCGCTGTCGCGACCGTAGAGGGCGATGACGGTCTCCGGGTTCAGCTGGTGCTGCTGCGCCCAGCGCGCGAGCTGCGCGTCGCTCATGGCGCTAAGCCAGGAGGCGGAAAGATTGAGTGCGGCGGGCTCGTGTCCCGAGGTGCCTGCCGGGGTCTGCGGCCAGCCGTTGTAAAAGGCGCTAACGCGGGTGTCGATAACCGCGCCGCTTTGTTGCTGCAGTTGCGCAAGCGTAAGTGAATGGGGCATATCAGCCGCCAGAGAGGAGAGTGAGGTGAGACCGCAGAGAAGGGCCAGGGCGCTCAGTTGAGAAACACGTTTCATCGAAAAACCTGACGTCAGTAAATGAGAACCGCATTGTGGTCCCTCCGGAAACAGAAAACTTTGCGTTAGCACAGTCTGCGCGCGTATTGCCAGCGCGAGAGCTCAATCACCTCTCCACCCGGCGGAATATCGTCTTCGTCATGGGTAACCAGCACCACGGGAATATTCCGCGCCTGAATGGTGCTAAATACCGTGGCGCGAAACGCGGTACGCAACGTTTTGTCGAGGCGGCTGAACGGTTCGTCAAGCAGCAGGGCATCGGGCTGTGCCAGCAGCGCGCGCAGCATACTCACCCGCGCACGCTCGCCACCGGAAAGCGTCGCCGGATCGCTGGCAAAGCAGTGGGGTAAACCGGCCGAGTCGAGCGCCTGTTCAACGGCCTTACGCCGGGCGTCGCCGACGGTCTGTGCCGGCAGGGCCAGCATCAGGTTTTGTCCGACGCTGAAGTGATCGAACAGCAGGGCGTCCTGGAACAAGATCCCCACCCCCCGGGTCTCTACGGGAAGTGTGTCGCGGCGCTGGTCGTTAAGCCACAGCTCGCCGCGGGCCTGAAAGTCGGCGGAAAGGGCGCCCACCATCCAGGAAAAAAGCGTGGACTTACCGCTTCCCGATGGCCCCATCAGGGTCAGGATCGTCCCTGGCGCCACGCTGAAATTCACGCCGCTAAACAGCGGGGGAATGGTGAGATCGATAACCTTCAGCATTAACGTAATCCTTGTCGGTAATGTCCCGCGAGGCGGGACAGCAGTGCTGCAATGGCAAATACGCAGCCGGTCAATATCAGCAGACCCAGCGCCTGGTTTGCCAGCAGCGGAACGCTGCCGCCGCTGCTGAGCGCAACGGCTTCAGTCGTCAGCGTGGCGTAACGTCCAGCCCCCAGCCAGAGCGTTGGCATATATTGCGCGATACTGACGGAAAAGCCGGTGGCAAAAGCCAGCAGCGCCGGGCGGACCAGCAGCGGACATTTCAGCAAAATGAAGATCTTACCTCTTTGCCAGCCAAGCGTTCTGGCGGTGAGAATAAGTCGCGGATCGAGCCTGCGCCAGGCGGGCTGCAGCACCAGCAGCATCCACGGCAAAACCCACAGC
>JAFACP010000137.1 GCA_023425455.1 Pseudomonadota bacterium
GTACATCAAGCTGTGCGTTATGACGGAACCAGGGATAGACATTGCGGTGCCAGTCGTCCGGCGCTTCCATCTGGTGCCCATCGGCAAACGACTGACGGAACAGGCCGTACTGGTAGTTCAGGCCATAGCCAATGGCCGACTGGCCGACGGTTGCCATCGAGTCGAGGAAACAGGCGGCAAGGCGCCCCAGCCCCCCGTTACCCAGCGCCGGGTCGACCTCTTCTTCCAGCAGGTCGGTGAGGTTGATATCGTACTCCTTCAGCACCTCACCCACCTCCTGATACCAGCCAAGATTCAGCAGGTTGTTACCGGTCAGGCGGCCAATCAAAAACTCCATGGAAATATAGTTAACATGGCGCTGGCCTTTCACCGGCTTCGCCACCGGCTGCGCGTCAAGCTGTTCAGCGAGCGCACCGCTCACCGCCTGCCACCACTGGTGAGACGTCATCTCTTTTGCAGCATGTAAGCCAAAACGCTGCCACTGACGCGTCAGGGCAGCCTGGAATTGAGCGTTGTTAAAAGTCGGCTGTGACATAGGGGATCGGCATCCTGTAGAGAGAAAAAAAATGTTGGCGCTAGTGTGCCTGGCTCACTGCGCCTCTTCCTCATCCTGTCGGGGATTAGGCAGGGAGGAGTAGCGGGGATGAGCATAAAAGTGTGATCAAGGCCACTCTGTGAGCATAGTGTGAATGTGCACGGAAGGAGAAAAGATAACCACGAAGAGTGTCAAAAAAATGAAATGCAGTTTCGTAAAAAATTATTTTACGATGAAATTGTTACTTACGTAGAATAATATTTCTGCAAATATGCCGGGGGTGATGATAGCTATTAAGCTGACCCGATTTTACCGATATTTTATTTACTTTTACGCCACTATACTTTTCTGAAACCTGTTTCATTTAACCGCACCAAATGCACAAAACCCAGTATCCACGTGGCATTCAGGCCATTTTAAAAAGTTCACCCCTGCACCTTAATATTTTGTGACAGAGTGCAAATTCAGAGCCATAAAACCCAGACATAACTTGCAATAGTCCCATTTCTGGCCGACCTTATAGCTATTAATTACGAAGCGCAAAAAAAATAAATTCCCTCGTTCCCCACAGTGAAGTGAAAACTATGTTGATTCCGTCTAAATTAAGTCGTCCGGTTCGTCTTGACCACACAGTGGTTCGCGAGCGTCTGTTGGCTAAACTTTCCGGCGCGCATAATTTCCGACTGGCGCTGGTTACGAGCCCTGCAGGTTATGGAAAAACAACGCTGATTTCACAATGGGCTGCCGGAAAAAGCGATCTTGGCTGGTACTCCCTTGATGAGGGCGATAACCAGCAAGAGCGTTTCGCCAGCTATCTGATTGCCGCTATCCAGCAGGCCACTAACGGCCACTGCGTGACCAGCGAAGTGATGGTGCAAAAACGCCAGTACGCCAGCCTGTCATCCCTGTTTGCCCAGCTGTTTATTGAGCTCGCCGAATGGCATCGGCCGCTTTATGTGGTGATTGATGACTATCATCTGATCACCAATCCGGTCATTCATGAGTCGATGCGTTTCTTCCTGCGCCACCAGCCGGAAAACCTGACTCTGGTCGTGCTGTCGCGCAATCTGCCGCAGCTGGGAATAGCCAACCTGCGGGTGCGCGATCAGCTTCTGGAGATCGGCAGCCAGCAGCTTGCCTTTACCCACCAGGAAGCGAAACAGTTCTTTGACTGCCGCTTAACCTCACCGATTGAGGCCGCTGAAAGCAGTCGTCTGTGCGATGACGTTGCAGGCTGGGCCACGGCGCTGCAGCTGATTGCACTCTCCGCCCGCCAGAATAATAGCCCGACGCACCAGTCCGCCCGCCGTCTTGCGGGCATTAACGCCAGCCATCTGTCGGACTACCTGGTCGATGAGGTGCTGGACAGCGTCGATCCTACTACCCGCCATTTTCTGCTGAAGAGCTCGCTGCTGCGCTCGATGAACGACGCGCTGATTGTGCGCGTCACCGGGATCGAAAACGGCCAGCTTCAGCTGGAAGAGATTGAACGTCAGGGGCTATTCCTGACCAGAATGGACGATCCGGGCGAATGGTTTAGCTATCATCCGCTGTTTGGCAGCTTCCTGCGCCAGCGCTGCCAGTGGGAGCTGGCGACCGAGCTGCCGGCGCTCCACCGCGCCGCCGCCGAAAGCTGGATGGCGCAGGGCTTCCCCAGCGAGGCTATCCACCATGCGCTGGCCGCCGGTGATGCCAGCATGCTGCGCGATATTTTGCTTAACCACGCATGGGGGCTGTTTAATCACAGCGAGCTGGCGCTGCTTGAAGAGTCGTTGAAGGCGCTGCCGTGGGAGAACCTGCTGGAGAACCCGCGGCTCCTGCTGCTGCAGGCCTGGCTGATGCAGAGCCAGCATCGCTATGGCGAGGTAAACACCCTGCTGGCGCGTGCCGAGCAGGAGATGGAAAGCCAGATGGACTCAACCCTGCACGGCGAATTCAATGCCCTTCGCGCACAGGTGGCCATTAACGACGGCGACCAGGAAGAGGCCGAACGGCTGGCGATGGTCGCGCTTGACGAACTGCCGCTGGCCAACTTCTACAGCCGGATTGTCGCCACCTCCGTCCACGGAGAAGTGCTGCACTGCAAAGGCGACCTCACCCGTTCTTTGTCGTTAATGCAGCAAACCGAACAGATGTCCCGCCGCCACGACGTCTGGCACTACGCGCTGTGGAGCCTGATCCAGCAAAGCGAAATTTTATTCGCTCAGGGCTTCCTGCAGGCAGCGTGGGAGACGCAGGAAAAGGCCTTCCAGCTTATTCGCGATCAGCATCTGGAGCAGCTGCCGATGCACGAGTTCCTGCTGCGGATCCGTGCCCAGCTGCTGTGGGCCTGGTCGCGTCTGGATGAAGCCGAAAGTTCCGCCCGCCACGGCGTTGACGTTCTGTCCGGCTTCCAGCCGCAGCAACAGCTGCAGTGTCTGGCGCTGCTGGTGCAGTGCTCGCTGGCGCGCGGAGATTTAGACAATGCCCGCAACCACCTGAACCGTCTGGAAAACCTGCTCGGCAACGGTCAGTATCATAGCGACTGGGTTTCCAACGCCGATAAGGTACGGGTCATTTACTGGCAGATGACCGGCGACAAGAAATCGGCCGCCAACTGGCTGCGCCAGACGCCGAAACCTGAGTTTGCCAATAACCACTTCCTGCAAAGCCAGTGGCGCAATATCGCCCGTGCGCAGATCCTGCTGGGTGAGTTCGAACCGGCTGAAATCGTACTGGAGGAGCTAAACGAGAATGCCCGCAGCCTGCGCCTGATGAGCGACCTGAACCGTAATCTGCTGCTGCTTAATCAGCTCTACTGGCAGGCGGAGCGCAAAAATGATGCGCAACGCGTTCTGCTGGAGGCGCTGCAGCTGGCCAACCGGACCGGCTTTATCAGCCACTTTGTGATTGAAGGCGAAGTGATGGCTCAGCAGCTACGCCAGCTGATCCAGCTGAATACGCTGCCGGAGCTGGATCAGCATCGCGCCCAGCGTATTTTGCGCGAGATTAACCAGCACCATCGGCATAAGTTTGCCCACTTTGACGAGAACTTCGTTGAACGCCTGCTGAACCACCCGGAAGTGCCGGAACTGATCCGCACCAGCCCGCTCACTCAGCGCGAATGGCAAGTGCTGGGGCTGATCTACTCCGGCTACAGCAATGAGCAGATTGCCGGCGAGCTGGCGGTGGCGGCGACCACCATCAAAACCCATATTCGCAATCTGTATCAGAAGCTGGGGGTGGCGCACCGCCAGGATGCGGTTCAGCATGCCCAGCAGCTGTTAAAAATGATGGGGTACGGCGTGTAAGACACTCGCGTTTACGCGCCGTTCTTGCGAAAGCCGTGACAAAAAAGGCAACTTACGTTGCCTTTTTTACGGGGTGTTTAACCGCCCAGATAGGCGCTGCGCACGGCTTCGTTCGCCAGCAACGCATCGCCCGTATCCTCAAGCACCACGTGACCGTTTTCCAGCACGTAGCCGCGATCGGCCAGCTTCAGCGCCTGGTTGGCGTTTTGCTCCACGAGGAAGATGGTCATGCCTTCCTGACGCAGCTGTTCAATGGTGTCGAAGATCTGCTGGATAATGATCGGCGCCAGCCCGAGCGACGGTTCATCCAGCAGCAGCAGGCGCGGCTGGCTCATCAGCGCGCGACCAATCGCCAGCATCTGTTGCTCGCCGCCGGACATCGTGCCCGCACGCTGGATACGCCGCTCCCACAGACGCGGGAAGAGCTCATAGACCCGTTTGATACGGCTCTGGTACTGGTCGCGATCGGCAAAAAAGCCCCCCATCGCGAGGTTCTCTTCCACCGTCATACGGGAAAACACGCGACGTCCTTCCGGCACAATCGCCACCGCCTCACGCATAATTTTGGCGGTCTGCCAGTCGGTGATCTCTTTGCCATCAAAGACAATTTTTCCGCTACTGGCACGCGGATCGCCACACAAGGTGCCCAGCAGCGTGGTTTTTCCCGCGCCGTTTGCGCCAATCAGGGTGACAATTTCGCCCTGATTGATATGCAGACTGACATCATGCAGTGCCTGAATTTTACCGTAGTGGGCGCTGACCTTATCAAACGTTAACATCGCTTTTTCCATCTTCTGGTTCGCCCCCATTATGCTTCACCTAAATAGGCGCGGATCACGTCCGGGTTATTGCGGATCTCTTCCGGCGTGCCGTTCGCCAGCGGCGTTCCCTGGTTCACCACGTAAATGCGATCGGAAATCCCCATCACCAGCTTCATATCATGCTCAATCAGTAGAATGGTGGTGTCGTGGTGGCTACGCAGCTCGACAATCAACTCGTCCAGCTCTTTGGTCTCTTTCGGGTTAAGACCGGCTGCGGGTTCGTCGAGCATTAAAATTTCCGGCTGCGTCACCATGCAGCGCACAATCTCCAGACGACGCTGATCGCCATACGCCAGGTTGCTCGCCTGACGGTTAGCGTGCGGCAACAGGCCGATACGATCGAGCCAGGTGGCGGCGCGATCCAGCGCGTCACTCTGGGCGCGACGGAATGACGGCGTTTTTAACAGACCGGAGAAGACGCCCGTTTTGAGCTGCTGATGTTGCGCCACCAGCAGGTTTTCAATCACCGTCATCTCACGGAACAGGCGCACGTGCTGGAAGGTACGCACCACGCCCATTCGGGCAATTTGCTGGCCCGGCAACCCTTCAAGGTGCTGATCGCGCAGCATAATGGTGCCACCTGTCGGCTTATAAAAACCGGTCAGGCAGTTGAACACCGTGGTTTTCCCCGCGCCGTTAGGGCCGATGAGGGAAACAATCTCTTTTTTGTGCAGATCCAGCGAGACGTTGTTAACGGCCAGCAGGCCGCCAAAACGCATCATCAGGCCGTTTACGGATAATAATGGCTGACTCATGCCTGCTCTCCTTTTTCCTGCCCATTTTTCAGCTTCAGCTGTGGACGGGTCATCGGCAGCAGGCCCTGCGGACGCCAGATCATCATCAGCACCATCAAACCACCGAGCATCAGCATGCTGTACTCGTTAAAGTCACGCATCAGCTCGCGCGACACCACCAGCAGAATGGCGGCGAGGATAACGGCAAACTGTGAGCCCATTCCGCCAAGCACCACAATCGCCAGGACAAAGGCCGATTCGGCAAAGGTGAAGGATTCAGGGCTGACAAAGCCCTGACGCGCAGCGAACAACGTGCCGGCGAAACCGGCAAACGCGGCGCTGATAGTAAACGCCGTCAGCTTGATACGGGTTGGGTTCAGCCCCAGAGAGCGGCAGGCGATCTCGTCTTCACGCAGCGCTTCCCACGCGCGGCCGAGCGGCATACGCAGTAAACGGTTAATCACGAACAGGGTAATAACCACCAGCAGCAGCGCCACCAGATAGAGCCAAATCACGCGGTCGGACGGGTCATACTTCACGCCGAAGAAATTGCTGAAGGTATCCCAGCCGCCTTCACGCGCAGAGCGACTGAACTCCAGCCCAAAGAAGGTCGGTTTCGGGATCTGGCTGACGCCGTTCGGCCCGCCGGTGATCTCGGTATTGTTGAGCAGCAGGATACGGACGATTTCGCCGAAACCTAAGGTCACAATCGCCAGATAGTCGCCACGCAGACGCAGCACCGGGAAGCCCAGCAGGAAGCCTGCCGCGGCGGAAACCAGCCCGGCCAGCGGCAGACAGGTCCAGAAGCCGAGGCCGTAGTAGTGGTTCAGCAGGGCGAAGGTGTAAGCGCCAATGGCGTAGAAACCGCCGTAGCCGAGCACCAGCAGACCCGATAACCCCACCACCACGTTCAGACCGAGCCCCAGAATGACGTAGATCATGGTCAGAGTGGCAATATCCACCGTCCCGCGCGACACCACAAACGGCCATGCCACAGCCGCCACCAGCAGGGCCACCAGCAACAGCTTCTGCTTAACGGTCGACCCGTCGATAGCCGGCATCACAAATTTCGGGCCAGAGACGTTTTTCAGCGTTTTCTGGAACACCGGACGCAGCAGCTGGAACAGGAACACCACCGCCGTGCCGATAAACACCCACTGCCAGCGGATATCCGCAGCGGTATCGACCACCAGCTTCGTACCATCCAGCTCTAACTGGACGCCCATAAAGACGCCCGCCAGCACGAAGAACATGGCAGCAGACAGCAGCGCCATTGCAAAATGCATCGGTTTCATACTTTTTCTACCTCCGGACGACCCAGAATACCGGTAGGCATGACCAGCAGAACCAGAATCAGCAGGGCAAAGGAGACCACATCTTTATACTCGGTACTCAGATACGCAGAGGAGAGCGCTTCGGCGACGCCGAGGATCAGGCCGCCGATCATCGCCCCCGGAATACTGCCAATACCGCCCAGTACCGCTGCGGTGAAGGCTTTCATCCCGGCCATAAAGCCGATATACGGGTTGATGACGCCGTAGAATTGTCCCAGCAGCACCCCTGCCACCGCCGCCATAGCCGCGCCGATCACAAAGGTCAGCGCAATGACGCGGTCGGTATTAATCCCCAGCAGGCTCGCCATTTTCAGGTCTTCTGCACAGGCGCGACAGGCGCGCCCCATCCGGGAATAGCGAATGAACAGAGTCAGGGCCAGCATCGCAATAAAGGTCACGACCCAGATCACCAGTTGCATGGTGGTTATCGTCGCGGAGAAGTTTTCACTGGCGCCGACAATCCACTGGCCGTTAAACAGGCTCGGCAGTGCCACGTCGCGCGAACCTTCGGTCAGGCTGACGTAGTTTTGCAGGAAGATAGACATACCAATTGCAGAGATGAGCGCAATCAGACGCTTTGAGCTTCGTACGGGACGATACGCCACCCGCTCAATGCTCCAGCCGTAGGCGCTGGCGATCACAATCGCACCGACAAACCCGGCCGCGACCAGCAGCCAGCTGCTGTCGATGCCCATCATCATCAGGGCGGCAATAATCATAAAGGAGACATAACTGCCGATCATATAGACCTCGCCGTGGGCGAAGTTGATCATGCCGATAATGCCGTAAACCATCGTATAGCCGATGGCGATCAGCGCGTAGGTGCTTCCCAGCGTGACGCCGTTAAACATCTGCTGCAAGAAATAGAGAAACTGCTCTGACATAAGAAAACCTTTTTAAGCACGTCGGGACACGCCCGACGGCGGGATAATCGTTATTTGGCGGCCGAAGACGAACCATCGGCGTGCCACTTAAAGACACCAAATTCAAATCCCTTCAGATCGCCTTTCTCATCCCAGTTCAGCGGCCCAATCACGGTGTTCGCCCCGTGAGCTTTTAAATCTTTCACCAGATCCAGCGGCGCGTTGCTGCCAGAGCGCTCCATAGCGGTAGCCAGAGACTGCACGGCGGCATAGGTGATCCAGACGTATGGACCACTTGGATCTTTCTTCTGCGCGTTGAGCGCATCTACGATAGCCTTGTTCGCCGGATCCTGGTCATAGCGTTTTGGCATCGTCACCAGCATGCCTTCCGCCGTCTTACCGGCGATATTAGAGAGCGAAGCGTTACCCACACCTTCCGGTCCCATAAACTGGGTTTTCAGGCCAGTGGCGCGCGCCTGGCGCAGCATCTGCCCCATTTCCGGGTAGTAGCCACCGTAGTAAACAAAGTCGATATTTTCTTTCTGCAGGCGGGCAATCAGGGCGGAGAAGTCTTTCTCACCGGCGGTGATGCCATCAAAGAAGACGATATTCGCGCCACCTTTTTTCAGCCCATCCTGCACGGAACGCGCCAGGCCTTCGCCGTATTGCTGTTTGTCATGAATAATGGCAATGCGCTGCGGTTTAACGGTTTCAAGGATGTATTTCGCGGCGGTCGGCCCCTGGGAGGAGTCGAGGCCTGCGGTACGCATGATGTACTGATAGCCGCGCTGGGTCAGCTCCGGGTTGGTCGCCCCGGGGGTTATCATCAAAATGCCTTCATCTTCGTAGATATCGGAAGCCGGCTGGGTAGAGGAAGAGCACAGGTGGCCGATCACATACTGGATGCCATCGTTAACGATTTTGTTCGCTACCGCCACGGCTTGTTTAGGATCGCAGGCGTCGTCATATTCCACGCCCACCAGTTTGTCGCCTTTGATGCCGCCACTGGCGTTTATGTCTTTAATCGCCTGACGCGCACCGTTGAACTCCATATCGCC
>JAFACP010000234.1 GCA_023425455.1 Pseudomonadota bacterium
GCTGGTGGCGATGCGCCAGACCAGACCACTGCTATCGTGCGTGCCAACTCTTCTGTCACTGCGGCTGAACCGCTGAAGATGAGCCACGTTGAATCTCTGCTCTCCAGCAACCAGAAAGACGTGCTGATGGAAGAGATCATCGCCAACTATCACGCCAACACCCAGGATGCAGAAGTGGTGCTGGTTGAAGGTCTGGTGCCTACCCGCAAACATCAGTTTGCCCAGTCACTGAACTTCGAAATCGCCAAAACGCTGAACGCAGAGATCGTCTTTGTAATGTCCCAGGGGACAGATACCCCGGAACAGCTGAAAGAGCGTATCGAACTGACTCGCAGCAGCTTCGGCGGCACGAAAAACAGCAACATCACCGGTGTGATTGTCAACAAGCTGAATGCACCTGTCGATGAGCAAGGCCGCACCCGTCCTGACCTGTCCGAAATCTTTGACGACTCCACCAAAGCGAAAGTGATCAAAGTTGACCCGGCTAAGCTGCAGGATTCCAGTCCGCTGCCTGTTCTGGGCGCGGTGCCGTGGAGCTTCGATCTGATTGCCACCCGTGCAATCGACATGGCGCGTCACCTGAACGCCACGGTGATCAACGAAGGCGACATCAACACCCGCCGCGTGAAATCCGTCACCTTCTGCGCGCGCAGCATTCCACACATGCTGGAACACTTCCGTGCCGGTTCACTGCTGGTAACTTCCGCAGACCGTCCGGACGTGCTGGTTGCCGCGTGCCTGGCGGCGATGAATGGCGTGGAAATCGGTGCCATCCTGCTGACCGGTGCGTACGAGATGGACCCACGCGTAAGCAAGCTGTGCGAACGCGCGTTCGCCACTGGCCTGCCGGTCTTCATGGTCAACACCAACACCTGGCAGACCTCCCTGAGCCTGCAGAGCTTCAATCTGGAAGTGCCGGTTGATGACCACGAGCGTATCGAGAAAGTTCAGGAATACGTTGCCGGTTACATCAACGCCGACTGGATCGAATCCCTGACCGCGACCTCTGAGCGCAGCCGTCGTCTGTCTCCGCCAGCCTTCCGTTACCAGCTGACCGAGCTGGCGCGTAAAGCGGGCAAACGCGTGGTTCTGCCTGAAGGCGACGAACCGCGTACCGTTAAAGCGGCTGCCATCAGCGCTGAACGCGGCATCGCCACCTGTGTGCTGCTGGGTAACCCGGATGAGATCAACCGCGTTGCCGCCTCTCAGGGCGTAGAGCTCGGCACCGGTATCGAAATCGTTGATCCTGAAGTGGTGCGCGAAAGCTACGTGGCACGTCTGGTTGAGCTGCGTAAAAACAAAGGCATGACCGAAGCCGTTGCCCGCGAACAGCTGGAAGACAACGTAGTGCTGGGTACGCTGATGCTGGAGCAGGATGAAGTTGACGGCCTGGTGTCCGGTGCCGTTCACACCACCGCGAACACCATCCGTCCGCCGCTGCAGCTGATCAAAACCGCGCCGGGCAGCTCGCTGGTCTCCTCCGTGTTCTTCATGCTGCTGCCTGAGCAGGTGTACGTTTACGGCGACTGCGCGATCAACCCGGATCCAACCGCAGAGCAGCTGGCTGAAATCGCTATCCAGTCTGCGGACTCCGCGATTGCCTTCGGTATCGAGCCGCGCGTGGCCATGCTCTCCTACTCCACCGGCACCTCCGGTGCGGGTAGCGATGTCGAAAAAGTGCGTGAAGCGACGCGTCTGGCGCAGGAAAAACGTCCTGATCTGATGATCGATGGCCCGCTGCAGTATGATGCCGCCGTTATGGCCGACGTGGCGAAATCCAAAGCGCCAAACTCGCCGGTTGCCGGTCGCGCTACCGTGTTCATCTTCCCGGATCTGAACACCGGTAACACCACCTACAAAGCGGTACAGCGCTCTGCCGACCTGATCTCCATCGGGCCAATGCTGCAGGGTATGCGTAAACCGGTGAACGACCTGTCCCGTGGCGCGCTGGTTGACGATATCGTCTACACCATTGCCCTGACCGCGATCCAGTCTTCACAGCAGCAGTAAGCTTTAAAGCCCGGTGACGCGAACGCGTACCGGGCCTGCTGTTTTCCACGACGGATAAGCAAAAGCCATCCGGCAAAAAGGCGACCATTTGAGGTCGCCTTTTTTATTACAACAGCTCTCTTGCCGCCGACACAATGTCATGCGCCGTCAGGCCGTACTCCTTCTGCAGGAACTCCTGTGTGCCCACCTGGCCGTAGCGCTCTTTAACACCCACGCGTCGCATCGGTACCGGACACGTTTCCACCAGCACCTCGGCCACCGCCGACCCCAGCCCGTTGTGAATGCTGTGATTTTCGCAGGTCACGATACGGCCGGTTTTCTCGGCATAGTTTTTTACCAGCATCCGGTCGATGGGCTTGAGGGTGAACATATCGATGACCGCCGCGCTAACGCCCTCCTGCTCAAGCTGGCGAGCCGCCTCCAGCGCCTCCGCCACCATGATACCGTTGGCGATAAGCGTAATATCGCTCCCTTCGCGCAGGACGTTACCTTTGCCGATGGTAAAGGTTGACCCTGGCGCATAGATGGCCGGTGCCTGCTTGCGGATCGTGCGCACCCAGTAAAAACCCTCCAGCTCGATGAGCTGACGCAGTATGTCGTCAAACATCACCGCATCGGTCACCTCCAGCACCACCGAGTGCGCCAGGCCACGCACAATGCCCATATCTTCAAACGACATGTGGGTGCCGCCATTGTGGCAGGCGGTAACCCCGGCATCAGAGGCGATCACCTTCACGTTATTGCGCTGATAGTCAAGGGACATAAACAGCTGGTCAAAGCAGCGACGGCTGGCAAAGGCGGTAAAGGTGTGAACAAACGGCCTGCGCCCGGTGAGCGACAGCCCTGCCGCGGTGCCGATCACATTGGCCTCCATAATGCCGCAGTTGATAACGTGCTGAGGATAGTCACGCGCCACGCTGTCCATCGCCATTGAGCTCATCAAATCTGCCTCCAGCGCGATGATCTCACTGCCGGCTTCGATCTGTTTCGCCACAAAGCCGGCGTACACTTTGCGCATCTCGATAGCATCTTTCTGTCCCGCAGGTGCAACCTTAATCATGTTTGGCCTCCAGTTGGCGAATCGTCTCGTTGAGCGCCGCTTTGCTCTCCTCCGTCAGACGCAGGTGGTGCGAATTAGTTAACTGCTCCAGATAGGGCACCCCCTGCCCTTTCACGCTGTCGAGGATCACCACCCGCGGTCGCGCGTCTGCTGCCGGCACCACAGAGGTGACCTCCAGCAGTGCCGGTATGTCATCCCCTTTAACGGTGACCACGTCAAAGCCAAAGGCACGGAATTTTCCTTCAAGGTCGAAGGCGCAGATAATCTCGTCCAGCTCGCCGTCGAGCTGCTGCTTGTTCCAGTCAACGAACACGGTGAGGTTGTTCAGCC
This sequence comes from Pseudomonadota bacterium, assembly GCA_023425455.1. Lineage (GTDB taxonomy): Bacteria > Pseudomonadota > Gammaproteobacteria > Enterobacterales > Enterobacteriaceae > Enterobacter. The sequence goes on from JAFACP010000234.1 coordinate 3,401, forward strand.
GGTGATGGGCAATAAACTGGAACGCTTCCCAGCACTGTCCTTCGTTCAGCTCGCCGTCCCCCACGATGCAGAAGACCCGGTTCGCGCGTCGCGCAAGCTTGTGTGACAGCGCCATGCCGCCCGCGATCGAGATGCCCTGTCCCAGCGAGCCGGTCGTGGCATCCACCCCCCGCGT
>JAFACP010000318.1 GCA_023425455.1 Pseudomonadota bacterium
GTGCTGCAGATGTTTGTCGGCGTCTTCTTCCCGTGGGGGCAGATGACGCACTTCTCCACGGGCGGCCTGGTGCTGGCGGTTATTGTTGCCGCCCTCAAGCTGCTGGTCGGCGTGCTGGTGATTGCCCTGTTTGAAAACAGCATGGCGCGCCTGCGGTTTGTCGCCACGTCGCGGATCACCTGGGCCGGTTTTGGGCTGGCATTTTTAGCGTTCGTCTCCTTGCTGGTGGCGTGATAACAGAGAGTTTTTATGTCGGAAGAAAAGAAAGGTCAGCAGTATCTTAGCGCGTTGCATCAGGCTTTCCCGGGTGTCGTGCTGGAGACGTCCTGGCAAACCAACGATCAGATAACGCTCACCGTAAAGGTGAACGCTCTGCCGGAAGTGGTGGAGTTTCTTTACTACCAGCAGGGCGGCTGGCTGTCGGTGCTGTTCGGCAACGACGAGCGTCAGCTCTGCGGCAGCTATGCGGTTTACTACGTGATGTCGATGGAGCAGGGCGAGAAGTGCTGGATAACCGTCCGCGTGGAAGTCGCCCCGAATAATCCGGAGTACCCGTCCGTCACGCCGCGCGTCCCTGCGGCGGTCTGGGGCGAGCGTGAAGTCCGCGATATGTACGGCCTGGTGCCGGTGGGGCTGCCGGATGAGCGCCGTCTGGTGCTGCCGGACGACTGGCCGGACGAACTCTATCCGCTGCGCAAAGACAGCATGGACTATCGTCAGCGCCCGGCGCCCACCACCGACAGCGAAACCTATGAGTTCATCAACGAGCTGGGCAGCAAGAAGAACAACGTGGTGCCGATTGGTCCGCTGCACGTCACCTCTGACGAACCGGGACACTTCCGCCTGTTTGTCGACGGCGAGAACATTATCGACGCCGACTATCGCCTGTTCTACGTCCACCGTGGCATGGAAAAACTGGCGGAAACCCGGATGGGCTACAACGAGGTGACCTTCCTCTCCGACCGGGTGTGCGGCATCTGTGGCTTCGCGCACAGCACGGCCTATACCACATCGGTAGAGAACGGCATGGGGATTGTGGTGCCGGAACGTGCGCAGATGATCCGCGCCATTCTGCTGGAGGTGGAGCGTCTGCATTCGCATCTGCTGAACCTCGGACTGGCGTGTCACTTCGTGGGCTTTGACTCCGGCTTTATGCAGTTCTTCCGCGTGCGCGAAGCGTCCATGAAGATGGCGGAGATCCTGACCGGCGCGCGTAAAACCTACGGGCTGAACCTGATAGGCGGGATCCGCCGCGACCTGCTGAAAGACGACATGATCCAGACCCGTCTCCTGGCGCAGCAGATGCGCCGCGACGTGCAGGAGCTGGTGGATATGCTGCTCAGCACGCCAAACATTGAGCAGCGCACCGTCGGGATTGGCCGTCTCGATCCGGAGATTGCCCGCGACTTTAGCAACGTCGGCCCGATGGTGCGCGCCAGCGGTCACGCCCGCGATACCCGCGCCGATCACCCGTTTGTCGGCTATGGCCTGCTGCCGATGACGGTGCACAGCGAGCAGGGCTGCGACGTCATTTCGCGCCTCAGGGTGCGTATCAACGAAGTCTTCACCGCCCTGAATATGATCGACTTCGGGCTGGATAATCTGCCGGGCGGCCCGCTGATGGTCGAAGGGTTCACCTATATCCCGAACCGTTTCGCCCTCGGCTTCGCTGAAGCGCCGCGCGGCGACGACATCCACTGGAGCATGACCGGCGACAACCAGAAGCTTTACCGCTGGCGCTGTCGTGCGGCGACCTACGCCAACTGGCCAACCCTGCGTTACATGCTGCGCGGCAATACGGTGTCCGATGCGCCGCTGATCATCGGCAGCCTCGATCCGTGTTACTCCTGCACCGACCGCATGACCGTCGTGGATGTGCGCAAGAAGAAAAGCCAGGTGGTGCCGTACAAAGAGCTTGAGCGCTACAGCATTGAGCGTAAAAACTCGCCGCTGAAATAAGGACTCGTCATGTTTACCTTTCTTAAAAAAGTTGCCAAAACCGGCGTGCAGACCAGCGGCTATCCGCTGGAGCCGATGCCGGTCGATAAAAACTTTCGCGGCAAGCCTGAGCACAACCCGCAGCAGTGTATTGGCTGCGCGGCTTGTGTTAATGCCTGCCCGTCCAACGCCCTGACGGTGGAAACCGACCTGGCCACGGGGGTGCTGGCCTGGCAGTTCAACCTCGGACGCTGCATCTTCTGCGGCCGCTGCGAAGAGGTCTGCCCGACGGTGGCTATCCGTCTGTCTCAGGCCTATGAGCTGGCGGTGTGGAAAAAAGAGGACTTTCTGCAGCAGTCGCATTTTGCGCTGTGTCACTGTCGCGTTTGTCAGCGTCCGTTTGCGGTGCAAAAAGAGATCGACTACGCCATCGAACTGTTAAAACACAACGGCGACGCCCGCGCGGAACAGCACCGTGACAGCTTTGAAACCTGCCCGGATTGTAAACGACAGAAATGCCTGCTGCCGTCCGACCGCATTGATATCACCCGCCATATGAGAGAGGCCAGCTGATGGAAAACCTGATTGGCCCACGCGACGCCAACGGCATTCCGCTGCCGATGACGGTGGAGGAGTCCATCGCCAGTATGAAGGCGTCGCTGCTGAAAAAAATTAAACGCTCCGCCTACGTCTATCGCGTGGACTGCGGCGGTTGTAACGGCTGTGAAATCGAAATTTTCGCCACCCTGTCACCGCTGTTTGATGCCGAGCGCTTTGGGATCAAGGTGGTGCCGTCTCCGCGCCATGCGGATATTCTGCTGTTTACCGGCGCGGTCACCCGTGCGATGCGCTCGCCTGCGCTGCGTGCCTGGCAGTCTGCGCCCGATCCCAAAATCTGTATCTCCTACGGAGCGTGCGGCAACAGCGGCGGTATCTTCCACGACCTGTACTGCGTCTGGGGCGGGACGGACAAGATCGTGCCGGTGGATGTCTATATTCCGGGCTGCCCGCCGACACCGGCCGCGACGCTGTACGGTTTTGCCATGGCGCTGGGGCTGCTGGAGCAGAAAATCCACGCCCGCGAACCCGGTGCGGCCGACAACCAGCCTGCCGCGCTGCTGCACCCGGATATGGTGCAGCCGCTGCGGGTAAAAGTGGATCGCGCGGCACGTCGCCTTGCCGGTTACCGCTACGGTCGGCAGATTGCCGATGATTACCTGCGCCTGCTGAGCCAGGGGGAACATCAGGTGGCGCGCTGGCTGGAGGCGGAAAACGATCCACGGCTCAACGAGATTGTGGCGAATCTTCGCCAGCTGGTGGATGAGGCGCGTATCCGATGAGTGAAACGGTGGTGTTCAGCCAGCTGAGCCGTAAGTTTATTGATGAGAACGATGCCACGCCGGATGCGGCGCAGCAGGTGGTCTATTACAGCCTGGCGATTGGCCACCACCTCGGCGTCATCGACTGTCTGGAGACGGCGCTCAGCTGTCCGTGGCCGGCGTATCTGGCGTGGATCGCCACGCTGGAAGCGGGCAGTACCGCACGGCGCAAAATGGAGGGCGTACCAAAGTATGGCGAGATTGTTATCGACAGCAACCATATCGCGATGCTGGCGAACGCCTTTGCCGCCGCGCTTCATCAGCAAACCCCCGAGCAGCAAATGTGGAGCAAAACGCTGCTCGGCATGCTGCATGATATTCACCAGGAGAGCGCCATCTACCTGATGGTGAGGAGATTACGTGACTGACGTTTTACTCTGTGTCGGCAACAGTATGATGGGGGATGACGGCGCAGGCCCGCTGTTAGCGGAGATGTGTGCCGCAAACCCGCAGGGCGACTGGGTGGTTTTCGACGGCGGCAGCGCGCCGGAAAATGACGTGGTGGCGATCCGCGAGCGGCGTCCGCAGAGGCTGCTGATTGTCGATGCCACCGATATGGAGCTCAACCCCGGGGAGATCCGCCTGATCGATCCGGATGACATCGCAGAGATGTTTATGATGACCACCCATAACATGCCGCTGAATTACCTGGTCGATCAGCTTAAAGACGACGTGGGGGAGGTGCTGTTTCTGGGGATCCAGCCGGACATTGTTGGCTTTTACTATCCGATGACGCCGCCGGTGAAAGCGGCGGTAGAGCAGGTCTATTCACGCCTTGCAGGGTGGGTGGGCGATGGGGGATTTTCTCCGCTCTGAGCCGGGGCGGGTGAGGCGTCGACCTCACCCGGTCTGCGGATGCCCTCTCCTGACGGGAGAGGGCAACAGGCTTAAGTCAAATCCGCGCCGTTACTGGCAATCACCTTCTTATACCACCAGAACGATTTCTTACGCTTGCGCGCCAGGGTACCGTGGCCGGCATCGTCGCGATCGACATAGACAAAGCCGTACCGTTTGCTCATTTCTCCCGTAGAGGCCGCCACCAGGTCGATACAGCCCCAGGTGGTGTAACCCATCAGCGGCACGCCGTCTTCAATGGCATCGCCCATCGCACGGATATGTTCGCGCAGGTAGCTGATGCGATAGTCGTCGTTGATCTCACCGCTGGCATCGACTTCATCCTTCGCACCGAGGCCATTTTCCACCAGGAACAGCGGCTTCTGGTAACGGTCATACATCATGTTCATGGTGATACGCAGCCCCAGCGGGTCAATGCCCCAGCCCCATTCACTGACCTGAATATGCGGGTTACGCAGCGATTTGACGATGTTTGCCGCATTGGTGTTTTGCGCGTTCATGTCCGCTGACGCGCAGCGGGAAGCGTAGTAACTGAATGAGACAAAATCGACGGTGTTTGTCAGCAGGTCGTCGTCGCCAGGGTCTTTCACGATCACCACCCCTTTCTCACGAAATACGCGGGCTGAGTAGGCCGGGTAGCGGCCGCGCGCCTGCACATCGATAAAGAACAGGTTTTCCCGATCTTTTTCCAGCGCCATCCACACGTCTTCCGGTTTGCAGGAGTAGGGGTAGAAGTTCCCGCCTGCCAGCATGCAGCCGACCTGGTTTTGCGGATCGACCTCGTGGGCGATTTTGGTCGCCAGCGCGCTCGCCACCAGTTCATGGTGTGCGGCCTGGTATTTCACCTGATCCTGGTTCTCGCCCTCCTCAAACACCAGCCCCGCACCGGAGAACGGGCTGTGCAGCATGATGTTGATTTCGTTGAACGTCAGCCAGTATTTCACCAGACCACGAAATGCGTCGAAGCAGGTGCGGGCGTAGCGGGCGAAGAAATCGACCATTTTGCGGTTGCGCCAGGAGCCGTACTCCGTCACCAGGTGCATCGGCACATCGAAGTGGCACAGGGTGACCAGCGGTTCGATATTGTACTTTTTGCACTCCTCGAACACCGCGCGGTAGAAGGCGATGCCTTCCGGGTTCGGCTGCGGCTCGTCGCCGTTCGGATAGAGTCGGCTCCAGGCAATTGAGGTGCGGAAGACGGTAAAGCCCATTTCCGCCATCAGCGCGATGTCTTCTTTATAGCGATGGTAAAAATCAATCGCCTCGTGGCTTGGGTAAAACTCGTCGTCACGCAACGAAAAGCGTTTTTCCTGACCGACTTTCACCGCCAGACGCCTGGCGCCGTGGGGGATCATATCGACCGTGGTCAGCCCTTTGCCGCCTTCACGGTAAGCACCTTCACTCTGGTTGGCGGCAAGCGCGCCGCCCCATAAAAATCCTTGTGGAAAAACAGACATTTTTACCTCGCTACGTTGTTATGCTTGTGCCGTTTTGGCCTGTACCGGCGCGCGTTGCAGGGCGCGTGCTTTTTCCGCGTCGTCCTCGACCGGAATATCTTCAAAGCCCAGTATCAGGGTCAGTACGAAGGAGAGCACCACCGCCAGCGCCATTACGCCAAACACCCAGACAATGGTCATCGGGTTGGCCGGGTCGAAGAACTGTACGCTGGTAAACAGCCCCGGTGCCGCCATCGAATGGCTGGCGAGGCCTGCTATCCCGGCCACCGCGCCGCAGATAAAGCCGCTGATCAGGCTCGCAATTAGTGGACGTTTCAGACGCACCGCCACGCCGTACAGCGCCGGTTCGGAGATACCGGCCATAATGGCGGACGCTGCTGCAGCCAGCGCCGTCTGACGCAGTTCCGGGTTCCGGGTTTTCCACGCCACCGCCAGCGACGAGCCGCCCAGTGACAGGTTGGCGCCAATTTCCGACGGCATCACCATCCCCTCTTTCCCTGTTTCCGCAATGGTCTGGATGATGGTCGGGGTAAATACGCGGTGCATCCCGGTCATCACCAGCAGCGGCCAGAGCGCCCCCATAATGGCGACGGAGAGCCAGCCGAGATAGCCATGAATGGTGTAGACCAGCGCGGAGATGGCGCTACCGATCCAGATACCCAGCGGGCCAATCAACACGATGGCGAGCGGCGCGGCGATCAGCACGATCAGCATCGGTTTGAGGAAGTTTTTGGTCACCGCCGGCGTGATGCGATCCACCCAGCGTTCGATATACGACAAACACCAGGTCATCACCAGCGCCGGGATCACGGTATAGGTGTATTTCACCGCCGTCACCGGAATAAACGCGAACTCCACGTGCTCGCCCTGCGCCGCTTTTGCCATCAGTTCGATAAAGCTCGGGTGAACCAGCACGCCGGCGATGGCAATTGCCAGGGACATGTTGGTTTTAAATTTCACCGCAGCCGAGGCGGCCACCATCAGCGGCAGGAAGAAGAATGCCCCGTCGCCAATCACCGTAAGGATCGTCAGGGTCGGTGCGCCTTTCGTCAGCACGCCGCTCATTTCGAGGATCATCGCCAGCAGTTTGACCATTGATCCGCCGATGATGGCCGGGATCAGCGGCGACATGGTGCCGATCAGCGCATCGAGGATCCCGGCGCCGGCTCGTCTGAGCGTCAGCTTTTGCCTGCCTTCCGGTGCGGCAGGCTGTAAACCGGCGGGCAGCAGGTTTGCCACCTCGCGGTACGCCTGGGAGACCGTGTTGCCGATGATCACCTGGCACTGGTTATCATTGCGCACCACGCCGAGTACTCCGCTGATGCTTTTCAGACGCGCGGGGTCGCACTGGGTTTCATCTTTCAGGACGAAACGCAGACGGGTCATGCAGTGGGTAAGGGCGACGATGTTGTCTTTGCCGCCAAGCGCGCTGACAACGTCTTGCGCCAGCGCGGCATAATTTTTGGCCATCGGATGTGATCCTGTTGTCATTGTGAGAGTGCGTAGGAAACCGGTTCCACATAATCATCTTGAGTTTCTTTGAATCAAACAAGATCACATTTCGTACATTTTTCACATTCGTGATGATGATCACCTTGAGCTGCGGAAAGCGTGATATTGCCGCTGCGACAATTTTTCTGCGGTGCAGTACACTGCGCAAATCGGTTTCAAACGGAATAACAACATGACCACGATGCTGGAAGTGGCAAAGCGGGCGGGAGTCTCAAAGGCGACCGTCTCCCGGGTGCTTTCGGGAAATGGCTACGTCAGCCAGGAGACCAAAGATCGCGTGTTTCAGGCGATCGAGGAGAGCGGCTATCGGCCAAATTTGCTGGCGCGAAATCTGGCGACCAGACGCACGCAAACCCTGGGCCTGGTGGTAACAAACACCCTCTATCACGGGGTCTATTTTAGCGAGCTGCTGTTTCATGCGGCGCGAATGACCGAAGAAAAAGGGCGTCAGCTGATTCTGGCGGATGGTAAGCACAGCGCTGATGAGGAGCGTGAAGCGATCCAGTATCTGCTCGATATGCGCTGCGATGCGGTGATCATCTATCCGCGTTTTCTGAGCGTGGAGGAGATGGACGAGATCGTCGAGAAATACCCGCAGCCGATCATGGTCCTGAACCGCCGGCTGCGCAAAAACAGCAGTCACTGCGTCTGGTCAGATCACAAAGCCTCCTGCCAGGCGGCGGTGACGCAGCTTATCGAAAAGGGGCACCGGGATATCGCATTTATTACCGGCTCACTGGATTCTCCAACCGGCATCGAGCGCCTCTCCGGCTACAAAGATGCGCTGACGCAGCACCAGATCCCGCTGCGCCCGGAGCTTATCGCCCAGGGGAGATGGAACCCGGCCAGCGGCGCGGCGGCGGTCTCTGAGCTGCTCTCCCGTGGCGAGACGTTTACGGCGCTGGTGGCGAGCAATGACGATATGGCGATAGGCGCGATGAAGCAGCTGCACCAGCAGGGGCTGGTCACCCCTGATGCGGTGTCGGTCGTCGGATTTGACGATGTGGCGATTGCGCCATACCTCGTCCCCTCGCTCTCCAGCGTGCGGATCCCGGTGACGGAGATGATCACCGAAACCATCAGCCGTCTGATCTTCATGCTGGACGGCGG
>JAFACP010000335.1 GCA_023425455.1 Pseudomonadota bacterium
CACGGCGTGTTCTGGGTGATGGCGCTGGTGGCGCTGCCGGCTGTGGCGATCCGCCCTAACGTGGCGGCACGCACCTAGTCACGCTTCCAGCATGGCGCGAATATGTTCTTGCTGCTGCGCGTTTAAGGCTTCAACCGCATGGATCAGCGGCGGCGAGAACAGCGGCAGGGCGGTAGGGTACGGCGTGATGACCAGCGTGGCATCCCGCGGCGCCCCCTCCTTCTGGAACGCCTGCAGCGTCAGATAGCGGACGTTGAGCGGCAGCAGCGTAAGCTCGCGCAGCTGCTGCTCAATCAGCGCCTCACAGGCTTTATCTTCTCCGATCAGCAGTATCACCTGTTTTTCGTGCAGATCGTGCTCCTGCATCAGCCAGGCACCAAAAATCACCGCCACCAGGCTCATCTCTTCATCGGAAAAACGCAGGCCAAACTCCGCTTCCAGCTCACACAGCGCCGCCTGAGTGGTGCGCAGCAGGCGCGGGTAGAGGCGGTGAATCTCTTCCGGCAGGCTGTTATCAATGCCAATCTCAAACAGCGAGCGATCCAGCGCCTGGGCCAGGTGGATATACAGCTGATCGGTAAGCCCCTGTTCATCGCTAAACTTCATGCCCGTCTGCGCCCGAAAGCGGGCAATCATCCGCACAATCGTCCGGCGCAGCCGCTGATCCTGCTGATGTCTGTCGAGCACCGGATTCGGGGTGCGCAGCAGCATAAACAGCAGGGCCAGAAAGAGCTGCTCATCGGTGTGGGGCGCCTGCGGCACGCGTCGCTTCCAGTGGCGAATAATCTCCTGTGCGGTGAAGTACTCGCCTCTCGACTGCGCCCAGCTGCGCTGGTTAAGCGAAAACTGCGGCGTCTTGCCCAGGTGGTGCTGGATCAGGCAATACTGCAGGAACAGCTGTAAAAACTGAATGTCCCGCGGCTCGAACGTGCGCTGAAGCCTGCGTGAGCAGAAGTTGATCAGCGCGCGCAGGTTGGTATCGTCATACAGCGGGCGGGCGATGCCGTGCTGTTTAAGGGCGGTTTTAAGCGCCGGAGTAAACTGATGAGAGACAAAATGCGGGCAGAGCTGAAGCGCCCTGCGAAGCCAGTGCAGCAGGCATAAACGCTGATTCAGGGCGGTGCCTTCAATTCGATAGCTGCCGTCATGATGCGTAATGATCTCAAGCCGGTGATAGCGCTGGATTTCATCGCGGGTCTCGGCTATATCTTCCCGTGCCATGACCTCATCCACCCCATTAGCGGCGCTAATGCTCTGGGTGGTAACGGCCGCATCGGGCAGGTAAAGCATCAAAAGCACCTGGCAGCGGCGCTGCGAACTGGAAAGCACAGATGGAATTTCAAGCGTTGTCATCATCTGTCAGGTATCCAGTATGAGTGTCTGGTAAGAATAGCTAAAGCTTTCCGGCTATAAAGCGCAGCGGGAGGCCTTTCCTTCAGGATTGCTGGCGAACATCACAGAATTTTTGACGTGAGGAATTGATGCAAATAGTTAAACAAAGCGTGATGGCGTTATTTTTGGCGGTTTTCACTTCCGTTGCCGGTGCGCATCCTCACAGTTTTATCAGTCTGCACACCGAACTGGAGACGGACGGGAGCACGCTCAGCGGGCTAAAGATGCGCTGGACGATGGATGAAATCACCTCGGCTGACCTGCTGTATGACGCCGGTGACGCGAAACCTGGCGATGAGATCTGGAAAAAACTGGCGGCGGAAGTGATGGCCAACGTGCTGGCTCAGCACTTCTTCACCGAGTTTTGGCATGACGGACAAAAGGTGAAATTTCTTAACCGTCCGACGGCCTACGGCATGTCGCGCAGCGGCCACCAGGCGGTATTGACCTTCGTGCTTCCGCTGGCGCATCCCCAGCCGCTGGCGGGGCAACGCTTCACCTTTTCAACCTTCGACCCGAGTTACTACGTTGATATGCGTTATGCTGCAGAGCACGACGTAGCGCTTCCGCCTGCGCTGCAGAAAAAATGCCAGCTTGCGCTGGATACGCCGCAGCCGAGCGACGATATGCTCAACTTTGCCATTTCACTCGATAAAGACGATGCGCCGCCGGAAGATATGGCGCTGGGTAAACACTTTGCACAACAGGTGACTTTGCAATGTCAGTGATCTCCTCTGCCGTGAAAACGCCGCGCCGCTGGCTGCAGCTCTGGCCGCTGGCGATCTTTTTCCTGTTAGCCGTTTGCGGAGGTCTGTGGCTGTGGCAGGCGTGGCCGCAGGTCATGATGAAGAGCATCATCTGGCAGCGCGAGGTCAACCTGCAGATGAGCGGGTTGCTGAAGGCGGTGGCGGCAAACCCGGCAAAAGCAGGCGCGTCACTGCTGGCGTTTAGCTTTGTTTACGGCGTGCTGCATGCTCTCGGCCCGGGGCACGGCAAGATTGTTATCACCACCTGGCTTGCCACCCACCCCTCGAAGCTGAAGTCGGGTATCGCGCTGACGCGCGCCTCTTCACTGCTGCAGGGGGGCGTGGCCATCGCGCTGGTGGTGGTGTTAACGCTACTGCAGCTGCCCGCTCGCCAGCTGCATCTGAGCAGCTTCTGGCTGGAGAAGGGGAGCTATGCCCTGGTGGGCGTACTGGGGGGGCTTCTGTGCTGGCGGGCGTTGAAAAAGCTGCGCGTCTTACTGCAAAAACCGGTCTTTAAAACCTTTACTCCCCATCACCTGCATGATGAACACTGCGGCTGCGGGCATCAGCACCTGCCCACGCATGCGCAGCTGCAACAGGGGGATGACTGGCGCGCGCGACTGATGGTGATCCTGTCGATGGGAATGCGGCCGTGCTCCGGGGCGATTATGGTGTTGTTGTTCAGCAAAGTGATCGGCGTGTTCGGCTGGGGAGTGATGTCGGCGCTGGCGATGGCGGCAGGCACATCATTGACCATCTCTTCGCTGGCGCTGCTGGTACACAGTTTCCGCCAGCTGGCGATAAAACTGAGCGGCAAAAAAACGCCGGTGCTATGGCGGCAGGTTGGGTGGACGACGCTGGCGCTGGCAGGAGGAGTGATGCTGGTGGTTGCGGCGGTAACGATGTGGAGCAGCGCTGTGCCGGTGGGGCGGGGGTTACGACCGTTCTGAACGTTTGCCCGGCGAACATGGCGCCACCGGGCAAAAACGGCATTAACGCTTCAGGGCGTCGCTCAGTTCATCACGCATGTTCGCCAGCATCGCTTTAACCACGCGCGGGTTACCGGCCACGATGTTGCCGGTAGACATGTAGTTATGGCCGCCGGTGAAGTCACATACCAGCGCACCCGCTTCGCGTGCAATCAGCTCGCCTGCGGCAAAATCCCACGGTTTCAGCGCAATTTCGAAGTAGCCGTCAACGCGGCCGGTCGCCACATACGCCAGATCCAGAGCGGCAGAACCGGTGCGACGGAAATCAGCGCATTCGGTGAACAGTTTGCCCAGGATATTCATATAGGTGGTTGCGTGCTGTTTGGCTTTGAACGGGAAGCCGGTCGCCAGAATGGTGCCGTCCAGATCGCGGGCATTGCTGCAGCGCAGGCGGTAGCCGTTCAGCTGCGCGCCCTGACCGCGGGTGGCGGTGAACAGTTCGTTACGCATGGGATCGTAAACCACCGCGACTTCAGTACGGCCTTTAATACGCACGGCGATAGAAACGGAGAAGTGTGGCAGACGTTTTACGAAGTTGGTGGTGCCATCCAGTGGATCGATAACCCATTGAACATCCTGATCGCTACCTTCATGTTCACCGGATTCTTCGGTGATGATGGTGTGCTGCGGGTAAGATTTGCGGATTGTTTCGATAATAATCGCTTCTGCGGCTTTATCGACGTTAGTCACGAAATCATTGCTGCCTTTCTGGCTGGTTTCTACTGAGTCAGGCGTTTCGTAGTGTTTGGCAATTACATTACCCGCCTTGCGCGCTGCGCGCACGGCGATGGTCAGCATCGGATGCATCGGTCTCTCTCACTGGATGTTAAAGAACGGGAAAATCGGCGCAGAGTATAGCAGCGAGTTCGGAATATGTCTCTCGTTTATGATAATATGCCCGAATATTCTTCAGACGCTGAATTCAGATACTCAAAACTATGCTGCAAAACATTCGAATCGTGCTGGTCGAAACATCGCACACCGGCAATATGGGCTCTGTCGCCCGCGCTATGAAAACCATGGGCTTAACCAACCTGTGGCTGGTCAATCCCCTGGTAAAACCCGACTCACAGGCGATTGCCCTGGCCGCTGGCGCCAGCGACGTGATCGGCAATGCGCAAATCGTTGATACGCTGGATGAGGCGCTTGCCGGCTGTAGCCTGGTGGTGGGCACCAGCGCCCGCTCCCGTACACTGCCGTGGCCGATGCTCGACCCGCGCGAATGTGGCCTGAAAAGCGTGGCCGAAGCGCAGCAGGCGCCCGTTGCGCTGGTGTTTGGCCGCGAGCGCGTGGGGCTGACCAACGACGAGCTGCAGAAGTGCCATTACCATGTCGCGATTGCAGCAAATCCGGAGTACAGCTCCCTTAACCTGGCGATGGCGGTGCAGGTGATCGCCTATGAAGTGCGGATGGCCTGGCTGGCGACGCAGGAGACGACGGAGCAGGACGCGCCACAGGAAGAGGCGGCCTATCCGCTGGTGGACGATCTTGAGCGTTTCTACGGCCATCTGGAGCAGACGCTGCTGGCGACCGGCTTTATTCGCGCCGGCCATCCAGGCCAGGTGATGAATAAGCTGCGCCGTCTGTTTACCCGCGCGCGCCCTGAAAGCCAGGAGCTGAACATCCTGCGCGGTATTCTGGCGTCGATTGAGCAGAAGCACAAAGCCGGGTAAACGGCACGGAAGGTTAAATACCTGACTAAAACAGTCAAGTAAATAGTTGACCATTTTAGTCAGGAATGTCAGACTTGGCCCTGCTATGCAATACCCCCATTTTACAATAACAACCCCGGGCAGGGGCGAGTTTGAGGTTAAGTAAGACATGAGACTGACATCTAAAGGGCGTTATGCCGTGACCGCGATGCTGGACGTTGCGCTCAACTCTGAAGCGGGCCCGGTTCCGTTGGCTGATATATCTGAACGACAGGGTATCTCCCTCTCTTATCTGGAACAGCTGTTCTCCAGACTGCGTAAAAATGGACTGGTTTCCAGCGTTCGTGGCCCGGGCGGCGGTTATCTGCTGGGTAAAGACGCGGGCAGTATTGCGGTTGGCGAAGTGATCAGTGCGGTTGACGAATCCGTTGACGCGACCCGTTGTCAGGGGAAAGGCGGCTGCCAGGGCGGCGATAAATGCCTGACCCACGCCCTGTGGCGCGATCTGAGCGACCGTCTGACCGGCTTCCTGAACAACATCACGCTGGGTGAACTGGTGAATAACCAGGAAGTTCTGGACGTATCCGGCCGTCAGCATAGCCATGACTCTCAACGCAACAGCCGTGCGCAAGACGCCATCAACGTTAAACTGCGCGCGTAATTTACCCGCCCTGTTTCGTGCCGCTGCGCTGCGAAACGGTCAGGGTAAAAAATTATAATAGATTTCAGAATCAGGCCGGGGCGTTGCTTCGCCCCGTGTACTCGGTCGTACATCCAGCCGGTTGCCTGATTCCTTGCATTGAAGCGATGTACGGAGTTTATAGAGCAATGAAATTACCGATCTATCTCGACTACTCCGCAACCACGCCGGTGGACCCGCGTGTTGCCGAGAAAATGATGCAGTGTCTGACCCTGGACGGAAACTTTGGTAACCCAGCGTCCCGTTCACACCGTTTCGGCTGGCATGCTGAAGAGGCGGTTGATATCGCCCGTAATCAGATTGCTGAGCTGGTTGGCGCCGACCCGCGTGAAATTGTTTTCACCTCCGGTGCGACCGAATCCGACAACCTGGCGATCAAAGGTGCAGCCAACTTTTATCAGAAAAAAGGCAAGCACATCATCACCAGCAAAACCGAACACAAAGCCGTGCTCGACACCTGCCGTCAGCTGGAGCGTGAAGGGTTCGAAGTAACCTACCTCGCGCCAGAAAGCAACGGTATTATCGACCTGAAAGCGCTCGAAGCGGCGATGCGCGATGACACCATTCTGGTGTCCATCATGCACGTTAACAACGAAATCGGCGTGGTGCAGGATATCGCCACCATCGGCGAAATGTGCCGTGCGCGCGGCATTATCTATCACGTTGATGCGACCCAGAGCGTGGGCAAACTGCCTATCGACCTGAGCCAGCTGAAAGTTGACCTGATGTCCTTCTCCGGCCACAAAATCTACGGTCCAAAAGGGATTGGCGCGCTGTACGTGCGTCGTAAACCACGTATCCGTATCGAAGCGCAGATGCACGGCGGCGGTCACGAGCGCGGTATGCGTTCCGGCACTCTGCCTGTGCACCAGATCGTCGGCATGGGTGAAGCGTACCGTATCGCGAAAGAAGAGATGGAGACCGAAATGGCCCGTCTGCGTACGCTGCGTAACCGTCTGTGGGACGGCGTGAAAGATATGGAAGAGGTGTACCTGAACGGTGACCTCGAGCAGGGCGCGCCAAATATTCTCAACGTCAGCTTCAACTATGTTGAAGGCGAATCGCTGATCATGGCGCTGAAGGATCTGGCCGTCTCTTCCGGTTCCGCCTGTACGTCTGCAAGCCTGGAGCCATCCTACGTGCTGCGCGCGCTGGGCATGAATGACGAGCTGGCGCACAGCTCCATCCGTTTCTCTTTAGGTCGTTTCACTACCGAAGAAGAGATTGACTACACCATCAATCTGGTTCGTAACTCCATCGGCCGTCTGCGTGACCTTTCTCCTCTGTGGGAAATGTTCAAGCAGGGCGTGGATCTGAACAGCATTGAATGGTCACATCACTAATCGGTACCCAATAAGGAGAATTCAATCATGGCATACAGCGAAAAAGTCATCGATCACTACGAGAACCCACGCAACGTTGGCTCTTTTGACAACAGCGACGACAGCGTCGGCAGCGGCATGGTTGGCGCGCCAGCCTGTGGCGACGTCATGAAGTTGCAGATTAAAGTCAACAATGAAGGTATCATTGAAGACGCGCGCTTCAAGACCTACGGCTGCGGTTCTGCTATCGCCTCCAGCTCGCTGGTTACCGAATGGGTGAAAGGCAAGTCTCTGGACGAAGCACAGGCAATTAAAAACACGGATATTGCTGAAGAACTCGAACTGCCGCCGGTGAAAATTCACTGCTCAATTCTGGCAGAAGACGCGATCAAAGCCGCCATTGCGGATTACAAAAGCAAACGTGAAGCAAAATAATTGAGGTTTGAGTATGTCGATTACCCTTAGCGACAGCGCTGCCGCGCGAGTAAGCGCCTTCCTGGCGAACCGTGGTAAAGGCTTCGGCCTGCGACTGGGCGTACGTACCTCCGGCTGTTCTGGTATGGCTTATGTACTGGAGTTTGTTGATGAACCGGCGTCCGATGACACCGTGTTTGAAGACAAGGGCGTGAAGGTGGTGGTCGATGGCAAGAGCCTGCAATTTCTCAACGGCACTCAGCTGGACTTTGTCAAAGAAGGCCTGAATGAAGGGTTCAAATTCACGAACCCCAACGTCAAAGACGAGTGCGGTTGCGGCGAAAGCTTCCACGTATAATCGCGCGTTATCCGAAAACCCCACCGCAGGCTATCTGCGTGTGGGGTTTGTTCTAACAGGCTACCCCTGAGATTGTTATGGATTACTTCACTCTCTTCGGACTACCCGCTCAGTACCCGATTGATCTGCAGGCGCTGACGGTCCGTTTTCAGGATCTGCAGCGTCAGTATCACCCGGACAAGTTCGCCAGCGGTTCAGCGGCGGAACAGCTGGCTGCGGTGTCACAC
>JAFACP010000339.1 GCA_023425455.1 Pseudomonadota bacterium
ATAATTCACTGGGGCGGTACAAATTTAATATGCCGAGCTCCGACGCCATCTATCTGCACGATACGCCAAACCACAATCTGTTCCAGAAAGATACGCGTGCGCTCAGTTCCGGCTGCGTACGGGTCAATAAAGCCTCTGAGCTGGCCAATATGCTGTTGCAGGACGCAGGCTGGAACGATACGCGGATTTCCGATGCGCTGAAGCAAGGGGATACCCGTTATGTCAATATTCGACAGCGGATCCCGGTTAATCTCTATTATCTGACCGCGTTTGTGGGTGAAGACGGGCGTACCCAGTATCGTACAGATATTTACAATTATGATCTGACCGCGCGATCTGGCGCACAAATTTTGCCAAAGGCTGAACAATTAATCAGGTAAATGAAGTAGTTCGGGAAAAATGATTGTCGTAAGTTATGGTGGATACGGGGCAATATGGCTGTAAGCCGCGTGTTTGCTGGGGTTTGGCGCCTTGACGCCGGTAGTTTTGCCAGTTAAGGTGCCCTTCGTGCGCTAAGCATATATACGATAACATTGACCTGTAGACCTGATTATCATGGACAAATTTGACGCTAATCGCCGCAAACTGCTGGCGTTAGGTGGTGTTGCGCTCGGCGCAGCGGCCATCCTGCCGACGCCAGCATTTGCCACCCTCTCGACACCTCGTCCGCGTATTTTGACGCTCAACAACCTGCATACTGGAGAGTCTTTAAAAGCGGAGTTTTTCGATGGCAGAGGCTATATTCAGGATGAATTAGCAAAACTAAACCATTTTTTCCGTGATTTTCGCGCGAATAAAATAAAAGCCATCGACCCGGGTTTATTTGATCAGCTGTTCCGGCTACAGGGACTGCTTGGAACGAATAAGCCTGTGCAGCTCATCTCCGGTTATCGCTCTGTTGACACCAATAATGAGCTGCGTGCCCGCAGCCGTGGGGTCGCTAAAAAGAGCTATCACACCAAAGGGCAAGCCATGGATTTCCATATTGAAGGTGTTTCGTTAGCCAATATTCGCAAAGCGGCGTTATCTATGCGTGCAGGTGGTGTAGGATATTACCCACGTAGCAACTTTGTGCATATTGATACCGGTCCGGTCCGGCACTGGTAATAACGAAACACAGGAGCAGTATGAACTATCGTATTATTCCGGTTACCGCGTTCTCCCAGAACTGTTCATTGATCTGGTGCGAACAAACTAAACTGGCCGCGCTGGTTGATCCCGGCGGTGACGCTGAGAAAATCAAGCAGGATGTCGCCGCATCGGGCGTGACGCTGATGCAGATTTTGCTGACCCATGGTCACCTTGATCACGTGGGGGCGGCGGCAGAGCTGGCGCAATATTACGGTGTGCCGGTTATTGGTCCGGAAAAAGAGGATGAGTTCTGGCTTCAGGGATTACCTGCTCAGAGCCGCATGTTCGGTCTTGAGGAGTGCCAGCCGCTAACGCCCGACCGCTGGCTGAACGAAGGCGATCGCGTAAACGTAGGCAATGTCACCTTACAGGTGCTGCATTGTCCCGGTCATACGCCAGGCCATATCGTCTTCTTTGATGACCAGTCTTGCCTGCTCATTTCCGGCGATGTTTTGTTCAAAGGTGGCGTAGGTCGTAGTGATTTCCCGCGTGGCGATCACGGGCAGCTGATCCAGTCGATTAAGCAGAAGCTGTTGCCGCTTGGCGATGACGTGACGTTTATTCCAGGGCATGGGCCGCTGTCGACGCTGGGCGAGGAGCGGTTGCACAACCCGTTCCTGCAGGATGAAATGCCTGTCTGGTAAACCGGATGAAATAAAAAAGCCTGCATAACGCAGGCTTTTTTTATGAGCGTAAATTACAGTACGGCGACAATCGCTTCGCACAGCGGCGCCATGTTATCTGGCGTCATGCCTGCCACGTTAACGCGTCCGGAGGCAACCGCATACACGGCAAACTCTTCACGCAGACGCAAAACCTGCTCTTTCGTCAGGCCACTGAACGAGAACATACCGTTCTGCTTAATGATAAAGCTGAAGTCACGGTTTGCGCCTTTCTCCGCCAGCGTGTTGACGAACAGCAGGCGCATGCGCTGAATGCGCTGGCGCATATCGTTCAGCTCTTGCTCCCAGATCGCGCGCAGCGCGTCGTTGCTCAGGATGGTCGCCACCACTGACGCACCGTGCGCCGGTGGGTTGGAGTAGTTGGCGCGGATCACGGATTTCATCTGGCTAAATGCACGATCGACGGTCTGGTCATCGGCCGCGACCAGCGTACAGGCACCCACACGCTCATTGTACAGACCAAAGTTCTTGGAGTAAGAGCTGGCAACAATCAGTTCCTGATGCACGGCTGCGAACGCGCGCAGGCCTTCTGCATCCTCTTCCAGGCCACGGGCAAAGCCCTGGTAGGCGAAGTCAAACAGCGGCAGCCAGCCTTTTTCTACGGAGAGTTTCGCCAGGGTTTCCCACTGCTCAAGCGTAGGATCAATACCGGTTGGGTTATGGCAGCAACCGTGGAACAGCACCACGTCACCCGCCTGCGCATCGTTCAGGCTCGCCAGCAGGCCGTCGAAGTCAAGCGTATGGTTAGCAGCGTCGTAATAGGCGTACTCACGCACTTCCAGACCCGCAGAGTTGAAGACGCTCTTGTGGTTTGGCCAGCTTGGGTTACTTACCCAGACACGCTTCACCGCGGTGTTTTTCGCCAGGAAATCCGCCGCCACGCGCAGCGCACCGGTACCGCCAGGAGTTTGAGCCGTGCGGGCACGTTTATCGCTGATAATCGCGCTGCCTTTTCCGAACAGCAGCTCCTGAGTACAGCGACCAAATTCAGGAATACCATCAATACCGAGGTAGTTTTTGGTGGTTTCATTTTCCAGCAGATACTGCTCAGCTTTTTTTACGCTGGTCAGTACCGGGGTTTTGCCGGTTTCATCTTTATATACACCAATACCCAGGTTGATTTTGCCAGGGCGGTCATCGGCACGAAACAGATCGGCCAGGCCCAGAATTGGGTCGGCAGGAGCGGCGGTAATGTTCTCAAACATGACGAAGTTCCATTGTGATTACAGAAGTGAAATCCGCTATCAGGTTAACGGCAGATTTACAAAATGCCAACCGTTTGCGACAAAAAGCGTGCTGCTTTTCAAAAGTCGCCATTTTTTGCTTTCAGACATAAAAAAACAGGGCCGAAGCCCTGTTTCTTAAGCATATAACAAAGTGGTGTACTGATTAGAACTGGTAAACGATACCCAGGGCAACAGTGTCATCATTGTTGATGCCCAGCTTGTTGTCGTCTTTCAGCTGGTTGATCTGATAGTCAACATAGGTAGACATGTTTTTGTTGAAGTAGTAGGTTGCGCCAACTTCGATGTAGTTGATGTAGTCTTCGCTACCAATACCACCTTCAACATCTTTCGCTTTAGATTTGTAGTAAGCGATGGATGGGCGCAGACCGAAGTCGAACTGATACTGAGCAACAACGGAGAAGTCCTCAGTTTTATTAGCGTAACCTTTGCTGCCCAGACGCGCGGCATTACGCATTTCACCATACAGGGCTGCCAGGTAGATGTTGTTTGCGTCATATTTCAGGCCGGTTGCCCACTGCTCTGCTTTATCGCCTTTACCCCAGGCCAGATCATTCTGCTGGTCATTGGTACGGTCAGCTGCACCGTATGCACCCACGATGCCGAAGCCATCGATGTCGTAGCTCAGAGATGTCGCCCAGCCGTCACCGTTGGAGCGAGTTGGGTTATCAGCACGATCGTTTTTGCCCAGGTACTGAACGCCGAAGTTCAGACCGTCAACCAGGCCGAAGAAGTTGCTGTTACGGTAGGTCGCCAGGCCACCGTTACGGCCAGCGAAGAAGTCGTCGCTCGCGCCAGTGTCGCCACCGAACTCTGGCAGCATATCGGTGATGCCGATTGCGTCGTACACCAGACCGTAGTTACGACCGTAGTCGAAGGAGCCTGCGTCACCGAATTTCAGACCAGCAAATGCCAGACGGGTTTTGTTGCCATCCAGAGCGTCAGAACCACCTTCGGAGTTATTACCTGCGAAGTTGTATTCCCACTGACCGTAGCCGGTTAGCTGATCGTTGATCTGCGTTTCGCCTTTAAAGCCCAGACGCGCATAGGTCATGTCACCGTCGTTACCAGCATTGTCAGAGAAGTAGTGCAGACCTACAGCTTTACCGTACAGATCAACTTTGTTGCCGTCTTTGTTATAGATTTCTGCAGCGTTAGCTGCACCGGCTACCAGCAGGGCAGGGATAACCACTGCCAGGATATTGCGCTTCATCATTATTTATTACCCTCATTGGTTTTTTTATGACACTCGCCACTGCCGCCAATAAATTCTGTCAATAAATATTTCCGGAACTATTGATGAGAGTTTGGTGTCTTTATGTATCTGACAGGCATCTTTCCATTCATAGAACCGTTTCGCTAGCCTGAAACTGCTACAAATATAAAGAATGGGTAACAAAAAGAAATTATATGTAAGCAAATATGTATTTTTGGGAACTTTGTGAACCATCTCAAATTTCAGAACAGAGTGGTTAATTTAGCGGCGGTATTGCATCTATATATATGAATTACTTATGTTTAATTTTGCTAAAGGCAATTCTTATAAACAAAACTGAAACGGCCCGTTTTTTCTTATGACTAAGAAAAGACATCTGGATGGCTGATGAATGGTTAAAATTTATGCTAAGGCTGCGGGTGGTTAATAACCACAATATGCAGGCGGTTTATTTTTTGTGCACAGATATGTCGTGGAAACAAAACGTAACAGGCGGTGCTTCAGGCGGGGTTGTTGCTAATAAATACTGACTTTCGACTGACGAAAACTGACGATTCAGGATAAAAATAATGGCCAGCAGCGGCTGGCCATTACGCATGATGTCGGTTAGAAACTCGCGTTGCGCGGCGTGCGCGGGAACGGAATCACGTCCCTGACGTTCTGAACGCCTGTGACGTAGGCAATCAGACGTTCGAAGCCCAGACCAAAACCGGAGTGCGGCACGGTGCCGTAGCGACGCAGATCGCGATACCAGCTGTAGTCCGCCGGATTCAGGCCCATCTCTTCCATACGCGCGTCCAGCACATCAAGGCGCTCTTCACGCTGAGAACCGCCGATGATTTCACCGATGCCTGGCGCCAGTACGTCCATCGCGGCCACGGTTTTACCGTCTTCATTAAGGCGCATATAGAAGGCCTTAATGTCTTTCGGGTAGTTTTTCACAACAACCGGCGCTTTGAAGTGCTTCTCTGCCAGATAACGTTCGTGTTCAGAAGAGAGATCGACACCCCAGTAAACCGGGTTCTCAAACTTCTCGCCGCAGTTTTCGAGGATCGTTACCGCGTCGGTGTAATCCACCTGCGCGAAGTCAGCGGAAACAAAGCGCTCAAGACGCGCAATTGCGTCGTTATCAACACGCTCGGCGAAGAACTTCATGTCATCAGCGCGCTCTGCAAGAACCGCTTTGAACACGTATTTCAGCATCGCTTCTGCCAGACCGGCGACATCATTCAGATCGGCGAATGCTACTTCAGGCTCCAGCATCCAGAACTCCGCCAGGTGACGACTGGTGTTGGAGTTTTCCGCACGGAAGGTTGGACCAAAGGTGTAGATCTTAGACAGCGCGCAGGCATAGGTTTCGCCGTTGAGCTGGCCGGAAACCGTCAGGAAGGCTTCTTTACCAAAGAAGTCTTTGTCATAGTCCACCTTACCTTCCGGCGTGCGCGGCAGGTTTTCCATATCCAGGGTAGAGACACGGAACATTTCGCCAGCGCCTTCGGTATCGGATGCGGTGATAAGCGGCGTGGAGACCCAGAAGTAACCCTGCTCGTCGAAGAAGCGATGCAGCGCCTGTGCCAGCGTGTGACGCACGCGAGCAACCGCGCCAATCAGGTTGGTCCGCGGGCGCAGGTGCGCCACTTCGCGCAGATACTCAATGCTGTGGCGTTTTGCCGCCATAGGATAGGTATCCGGATCTTCAACCCAGCCGGTGACGTCGATCGAAGAGGCCTGGATTTCGAAGCTCTGGCCCTGGCCCGGAGAGGCAACCACCACCCCGGTGACGATCACGGAGCAACCCGTTGTCAGGTGCAGCACATCGTCATTGTAATTGGGCAGAGAATTATTAATGACGGCCTGTACAGGATCAAAGCAGGAACCGTCATAGACGGCGAGGAAGGAGATGCCAGCTTTAGAATCTCGGCGAGTACGCACCCATCCGCGCACGGTGACTTCTTGGTCAACGGCAACGCGGCCCTGGAGTACGTCGGCTACAGGCACAACGCTCATAATATTCTCTCTGTTAATAGTCGGAAAAAATAAACACTTGTCCGCCCTTATCGGGGGGATATCTATGTTACCTGGCATCTGCCATCAGACAAGCAGATTTCGCAGTCAAACGAGAAGAAATAAGAAATAAATCAGAAGAGGGGAGCCGATACGGCTCCCGCAGGCGGTTAACTGGCTTTTTTGACCTGGGGCAGATCGAAGGCTTTACGTAATGCGCGGACAAAGGCTTTATCATGACAGATGGTCTTGCCCGGGCTGTCGGAGAGTTTGGCGACCGGTTTACCGTTACATTCCACCAGTTTTATGACGATGTTCAGAGGTTTCACCTGAGGAATATCACAGGTCAAACGGGTCCCAATACCAAAGCTCAGATTAACGCGCGCGGCAAAATGGCGGTACAGATCGACAGCTTTGGCAAGATCGAGGTTATCGGAGAACACCAGCACCTTGCTCATCGGGTCAATTCCCAGTTTTTCGTAATGCGCAATCGCCTTCTCACCCCATTCAAGCGGATCGCCGGAGTCATGGCGGAGCCCCTGATAGCGGGTCGCAAACTCAGGACCAAAATCGCGCAGGAAGGCATCCATGGTGATGCAGTCGG
This sequence comes from Pseudomonadota bacterium, assembly GCA_023425455.1. Taxonomy (GTDB): domain Bacteria; phylum Pseudomonadota; class Gammaproteobacteria; order Enterobacterales; family Enterobacteriaceae; genus Enterobacter. Next base: position 6,883 of record JAFACP010000339.1, read on the forward strand.
TAAGGGCAATACCCAGTTGATCGGGATACTCGTCCAGCCATGCCGCCAGCGCCGCGCGCTGGCTGTTGGCCAGATCGGGGCTGATCTGCTGATGCGCCTGGAACCACTCATGCGCCTGGGTGCCCATTGGCGTCAGGTGCAGGCGGCGCGCCAGATCGTAGTTGCTGGTGCCGACAAACCAGACTTCCTGCTGCAGTCGTTCAACGATAGCCTGTTGTACTTCGCGGGAGAAACGGCGACGGGTGCCGAAATCCATCAGGCGGAAGCGGGACATATCCAGCCCTTCGGTCAGCGCGGAAAATGCAACAAGCTTATCTTCCAGCGAGGCGAGGGCCTGGGCGACACCCGTTTCCGGCGAGCGGTAGCGGTGCGCCAGCTCGCTGATCACCGCCAGCAGGGGAACCTCCCACATGATCACTTCCCGCCACGGCCCTTCGAGACGGATATTCAGCTTGCCGTTATCGTTGCTGACGGTGACCTGTTCCGGTTTATAGCGGAACGCACGTAGCCAGTTCAGGTAGTCATCTTTAAAGAAAGGCAGGCCGGAAAGCCATTGGTACTCATCGTCCTGCAGCGTCAGATGCTGCATGGCATCGACCTGTTCACGAATGGAATCTGCGTAGATACCCAGCAAGTCATCACCCCGGCAGCGAAATTCCGCCGCGACATGGACATCATAATAGTGGTGAAAAACGGCTTGCTGCATATGCAGTTTATACGCGTCGGTATCCAGCAGCGTATGCAGAACAGGAGAAGCGAATTGAGTCATAGGTGCGCAGTAGCATCCTCTCACAGGAGCGTTTAGTACAATAAACAACTCCGGAGTATACCTTGTTTAGTGATTTATTGAACCCCGATCACACCATAAGCCGCCTTTAGGGTCGAGGGCATTTCGTGCCTCGTGTTATATAAATGTAGCGAAAATGGGTTTTGTTCCTGAAAAGATGAACATTCTGCATAGCGCGTTTTACACAACAGGAATAGACTGGATTCGTTATTCGACAAACGATGCATAAGGTTTTCTATGACACAACAGCCACAAGCCAAATACCGCCACGACTATCGTGCGCCGGATTACCTGATTAGCGATATCGATCTGACTTTTGACCTGGATGCCACTAAAACCGTTGTGACCGCGGTAAGCCAGGTAACGCGCCAAAGCGCAACGGCTGTTCCGCTGCGTCTCGACGGGGAAGACCTGACGCTGGTATCCCTGCATATTAATGACCAGCCCTGGTCTGACTACCAGCAAGAGAGCAGCCAGCTGGTGATTAACAACCTGCCGGAACGCTTTACCCTGCGCATCGTGAATGAAATCAGCCCGGCGGGCAACACCGCGCTGGAGGGGCTTTACCAGTCCGGCGAAGCGCTGTGTACCCAGTGTGAAGCGGAAGGGTTCCGTCATATCACCTGGTATCTCGATCGTCCTGACGTACTGGCGCGTTTCACCACCAAAATTATCGCGGATAAAGCACGTTATCCGTTCCTGCTTTCCAATGGTAACCGCGTGGCCGAAGGTGAGCTGGAAAAGGGGCGTCACTGGGTACAGTGGCAGGATCCGTTCCCGAAACCGTGCTATCTGTTTGCGCTGGTGGCAGGTGACTTTGACGTTCTGCGTGACAGCTTCAAAACCCGTTCTGGCCGCGACGTCGCGCTGGAGCTGTTCGTCGATCGCGGCAATCTGGATCGCGCGCCGTGGGCGATGACCTCCCTGATCAACTCCATGAAGTGGGATGAAGAGCGCTTTGGTCTGGAATACGATCTCGACATTTATATGATTGTCGCCGTCGATTTCTTCAACATGGGGGCAATGGAGAACAAAGGTCTCAACATCTTTAACTCCAAATATGTGCTGGCCCGCACCGATACCGCAACCGATAAAGACTACCTCGATATTGAGCGGGTCATCGGTCATGAATATTTCCATAACTGGACCGGCAACCGCGTAACCTGTCGCGACTGGTTCCAGCTTAGCCTGAAAGAGGGGCTGACCGTCTTCCGCGATCAGGAGTTCAGCTCCGATTTAGGCTCACGCGCGGTTAACCGAATCAACAATGTACGCACCATGCGCGGTCTGCAGTTTGCCGAAGATGCCAGCCCGATGGCCCACCCTATCCGTCCGGACAAAGTCATTGAGATGAACAACTTCTACACCCTGACGGTGTATGAGAAGGGCTCTGAGATCATCCGCATGATCCACACGCTGCTGGGCGAAGAGAACTTCCAGAAGGGGATGCAGCTCTATTTCGAGCGTCATGACGGCAGCGCCGCCACCTGCGACGACTTTGTGCAGGCGATGGAAGATGCGTCGAATGTCGATCTCTCCCATTTCCGCCGCTGGTACAGCCAGGCGGGGACGCCGATCGTAACCGTTAAAGACGATTACAACCCGGAAACCGAGCAGTACACGCTGACCATCAGCCAGCGCACCCCGCCGACGGCGGAGCAGGAAGAGAAACATCCGCTGCACATTCCGTTCAGCATTGAGCTGTATGATAACGACGGCAATGTGATCCCGCTGCAGAAGGGCGGTCATCCGGTGCACAACGTGCTGAACGTCACGCAGGCAGAGCAGACCTTTATCTTTGATAACGTCTACTTCCAGCCGGTTCCCGCGCTGCTGTGCGAATTCTCTGCCCCGGTGAAGCTGGAGTATAAATGGAGCGATCAGCAGCTGACCTTCCTGATGCGTCACGCGCGCAACGACTTCTCCCGCTGGGATGCGGCGCAAAGCCTGCTGGCAACCTATATCAGGCTGAACGTCAACCGTCATCAGCAGGGTCAGCCGCTGTCGCTGCCTGTTCATGTGGCTGACGCTTTCCGTGCGATCCTGCTGGATGAGAAGATCGATCCGGCGCTGGCCGCCGAGATCCTGACCTTACCGTCGGCAGGTGAAATCGGCGAGCTGTTTGAGATTATCGATCCGATTGCCATCGTTGCCGTCCGCGAAGCCCTGACCCGCACGCTGGCAAGCGAGCTGGCGGATGAATTCCTTGCGATCTACAACGCCAACAAGCTCGATGCCTACCGCGTTGAGCATGCGGATATCGGCAAGCGCGCCCTGCGCAATACCTGCCTGCGCTATCTGGCTTTCGGTGAAGTGGGCCTGGCGGACACGCTGGTGAGCAAGCAGTATCGCGAAGCCGATAACATGACCGATGCGCTGGCCGCGCTGGCCGCGAGCGTTGCTGCCGAATTGCCGTGCCGTGATGCGTTGATGCAGGAATATGATGACAAGTGGCATCAGGATGGTCTGGTGATGGACAAGTGGTTCATTCTGCAGTCTACCAGCCCGTCAGCCGGGGTACTGAGCACCGTGCGTCGCCTGCTTAAGCACCGCGCGTTCACCATGAGCAACCCGAACCGTGTGCGTTCCCTGATTGGCGCGTTTGCCAGCAGCAACCCGGCGGCGTTCCACGCTGAGGACGGCAGCGGTTATCAGTTTATGGTCGAAATGCTGACCGAGCTGAACAGCCGTAATCCGCAGGTGGCATCGCGTCTGATTGAGCCGCTGATCCGCCTCAAACGCTACGATGTGAAACGCCAGGCGAAGATGCGTGCGGCGCTTGAGCAACTGAAAGGGCTGGAAAACCTCTCCGGCGATCTGTACGAGAAGATCGCCAAGGCGCTGGCCTGATAACCGGAGCCCGGCGGCGCAGCAGCGCGGCGTCCCGGGCCCTGATTAACCCGCTTTATCCTGAAGAGGGTTAACCGCTGGCGCTGATGGCCTGTCGTTCGGATGCGCTTCGCTGCATCACCCGGTCAAGCACCGTTGCCTCCAGCTCAGCCAGCCTTGCCGAACCGACCCGGCGAGGACGCGGGATCTCCACCGCCACGTCCAGCCCCATTTTTCCTTCCTCTATTAACAGCACGCGGTCGGCCATTGCCACGGCTTCACTCACGTCATGGGTCACCAGCAGCACCGTGAAACCGTGCGTTTGCCAGAGCGAGGCAATCAGATCCTGCATCTCGATCCGCGTTAGCGCATCGAGCGCGCCGAGCGGCTCATCGAGCAGCAGCAGTCCCGGTCGATGAATCAATGCCCGCGCCAGCGCTACCCGCTGCTTCTGGCCGCCAGACAGAGCGGCGGGCCACTCGTTCGCGCGATTTTCCAGACCCACGGCCGCCAGCGCCTGACGGGCAGCCTCCTGCCAGTTCCCCTTCAGCCCCAGCCCCACGTTGTCGATAACCGTTTTCCAGGGCAGCAGCCGCGCATCCTGAAACATCATTCGGGTATCATTCTGAAGCTCGGCAAGCGGGGTATTCCCGGCCAGAATATCGCCGCTGTCTGGCCTCTCAAGGCTGGCTAAAAGACGCAGTAAGGTACTTTTGCCGCCACCGCTGCGTCCGACAATCGCCACAAACTGGCCGGCGGGTATATGCAGATCCAGCGCATTCAGGACTGTATTGTTGCCATAGCGTTTACTGACGCCGTTCAACAGCAGCGGCGTTCCCTGAGTCAGTCGGGCAGTATTCATGCGTTAGCCTCCTGGAGGGTGTAAGCAGGGTTCCAGCACAGCCAGCGGCGCTCAAGCCACTGGGCGCTGACATCGGCAAATTTGCCGAGCAGGGCGTAAAGGATAATGGCCACCACGACCACGTCGGTTTGCAGAAATTCCCGGGCGTTCATCGCCAGATAACCAATGCCGGAGCTGGCAGAGATTGTCTCAGCGACGATCAGCGTCAGCCACATCAGACC
>JAFACP010000164.1 GCA_023425455.1 Pseudomonadota bacterium
TCAGACGGGTGCGCAGCAGGCGAAGCTGATTTTTGTCGGCCACCTTCAGCTGACCGTCTTTATCGCGCACCAGAGTAATGTTCTGTCCGCTCACCACAATCGAGCCTTCGCTCGGTTTTTCGAGGAAGTTAATGCAGCGCAGGAAGGTACTTTTCCCGGAACCGGACGAACCGATAATGCTGATCACGTCGCCTGCATCAGCCTGCAGCGAGACCCCTTTCAGCACTTCATGTTCGCCGTAGCGTTTGTGCAAATCGATAACGTTTAATTTGTTCTCAGCCATCATTATTCTCAGTGCGTCGAAGAAGGTTTTACATGCTGCAGCCAGCGTTTTTCCGCCTTGCGGAACAGGCTAATCAGCACATAGGAAATGATCAAATAGAGCACCGCCGCAATGCCAAAGGCGGTAAACGGCTGATAGGTTGCGGAGTTGATGTCGCGGGCAATCTTGAGCAGGTCCGGCACCGTTGCAGTAAAGGCCAGCGCGGTGGAGTGCAGCATCAAAATCACTTCGTTGCTGTACGCCGGCAGCGCAATACGCAGCGCCGAAGGCAGAATGATGCAGCGGTACAGCTTCACCGAAGAGAAACCGTAGGCACGCGCCGCCTCTATTTCGCCATACGGCACAGAGCGGATGGCGCCGGCGAAAATCTCGGTGGTATACGCACAGGTGTTCAGCGTTAGCGCCAGTACGGTACAGTTCAGGCCGCTGCGGAAGAAAGCGTTCAGCAACTCGGTGCCTTTGACAATCTCAAGGGTATACATACCCGAATAAAACACCAGCAGTTGGACGTACAGCGGCGTACCGCGAAACACGTAGGTAAACAGCCAGATGGGGAAGCGGATAAATTTGTTCTTCGATACCCGACCAATGGCCATAAATATCGCCAGAATGCCGCCCATCACGACGGAAGAGATTAACAACCACAGGGTGATTGCCACGCCGGTAAAGCGGTAACCGTCGCTCCACAGCAGCGATTTCCAGTACTCCTGAAGGATCTCAATCACAGGTCAGCCCTCTTCACACCCACGGAGTTGCGACGTTCGAGCAGAAGCAGCACACCATTGGAGACGGTCGTAAAGACCAGATAGATAATGCCGCACACCACGGCAAAGTAGAACGGCTCCCAGGTACTCTTACCCGCCAGCTGTGTCGCTTTGACGACATCTTCCAGGCCGAGCAGCGACACCAGCGCAGTGGCTTTGAGGATAACCTGCCAGTTATTACCGATACCGGGCAGCGCGAAGCGCATCATCGCCGGGAACATAATCCGCCGGAACGTCTGTGAGGCGGTGAAGCCAAAAGCGGTTGCCGCTTCAATGTGCCCTTTCGGCACGGCCAGATAGGCACCGCGAAAGGTTTCCGTGAAATACGCGCCGTAGATAAAACCGAGGGTGATAATACCGGCCACCATTGGGTCGATATCAAGTTGATCCATGCCGATGGCGTCCGTCACGCTGTTGAGCGCAATCTGCAGACCGTAAAAAATCAGCAGCATCAGCACCAGATCGGGAACGCCGCGAATCAGCGTGGTATAGCCTTCAAACAGCAGCGCTACCGGTTTATTTGCGGAAAGTTTCGCCCCTGCGCCCACCAGGCCTATCAGCACCGCCAGCACCACGGAGCTAAGAGCCAGCTCAAGGGTGACAAGCGCGCCTTGTAGAATAACGCCAGAAAATCCGTACAGCATACCGCGAGCCCTGTCGTATCGTGAGTAGTAAACCGTGTCTTCTCCCCTCCCTTATGCGGAGGGGGTGCACGTTATCTTTCGTAACGGTTAGCCGCCGTACACGTTGAAATCAAAATATTTTTTTGCCAGCTTGTCGTAAGTGCCGTCAGCACGCATTTCCGCGAAGGCCTTGTTCAGCGCTTCACGCAGCGCAGTGTCTTCTTTACGCAGGCCCATGCCCGTTCCCACACCAAACAGCTTCACGTCTTTAATGGACGGGCCGCCAAACTTGTAATCTTTGCCGACAGGTTGCTTCAGGAAGCCTTCGCTCGCGGCAACCTCATCCTGGAATGCCGCGTCGATACGGCCAGCTGTCAGGTCAGCGTAGATATTTTCCTGGCCCTGATAGGAGACAATTTCAATCCCCTTCGGCGCCCAGTGTTCGTTACCGTAGGTTTCCTGGGTCGTGCCCTGCAGAACGCCAACGCGCTTGCCCTTCAGTGACTCAACCGTTGGCTGAATATCAGAGGAGCGGGCAACCACCAGGCGAGAATCTGCCGCATAGAGTTTGTCGGTGAAGGCAATCTCCTGCTGGCGTTTTTCGGTGATAGAAAGAGAGGACATGATCACGTCGATTTTTTTCGCTTTTAACGACGGGATCAGCGCATCCAGCGGGTTCTCTACGTAGGTACATTGCGCTTTGATGCGTTTGCACAGCTCATTGGCCAGATCAATGTCAGAACCCACCAGTTCCCCTTTCGCATTCTTCGATTCGAACGGGGCATAGGTAGGATCAGTACCAATACGAATTTTCTGCGGAATCGCGGCGAAAGCCGCAGTCGTGCTGGAAACGGCCAGCACCAGGGAAAGTGACAATATTAGTTTTTTCATATCTATCCTCAACAGACTGGATTCTTACGGGATTTTTACGTCGACAGGGTTGCGGTTAATGTGCCATTAATCCCCTCTGCAAGGCAAAAGATAATGCCCCATCAGTGGAACTTTCCGCCGCATAAATGCGTAAGTATGCATTTTCTGTGCAATTGCCGGAATGACACGCACCACAATGATCCACAGCCGTGCGTCATGCACCACGACAACGCCCCGCCGTGGTGCATACCCGTCAGTGACGATCAGTCACCGTACACGTTGAAGTCGAAGTATTTCTTCGCCAGTTTGTCGTAGGTACCATCTTTACGCAGTTCGCTAAAGGCTTTGTTGAAAGCGGCTTTCAGCTCGGTATCATCTTTACGCAGACCGATGCCGGTGCCATCGCCAAAGTACTTTTTATCTTTAACGGACGGGCCAGCAAAAGCGAAATCTTTACCGGCAGGCTGTTTCAGGAAGCCTTCGCTTGCCGCCACTTCGTCCTGGAATGCAGCATCCAGACGGCCTGCCGCCAGATCAGAGTAAATCAGATCCTGGTTCTGGTAGGCCACAACATCGACGCCCTTCTCACGCCAGGTCGCATTGGCATAGCCTTCCTGGGTTGAGCCCTGCAGCACGCCAACGTGTTTGCCTTTCAGTGAGTCGATAGTTGGCTGGATAGGGGAACCTTTCGCCGCAATCAGACGTGAGTCTGCAGCGTAGAGCTTGTCGGAGAACGCAATCTCCTGCTGACGTTTTTCGGTGATGGAAAGAGAAGAGATAATCGCATCGATTTTCTTGGCTTTCAGCGACGGGATCAAGGCGTCGAAGTCGCTGCCTACCCATGTGCATTTCACCGCCATGCGTTTGCACATCTCATTTCCCAGATCGATATCAAAGCCCACAAAATCGCCTTTCGCATCCTTGGAAGAGAATGGCGCGTAGGTGGCGTCAGTACCGATACGCACTGTCTGCGGAAGCGCCGCGTAGCTGCTTGCTGCTGCACTTAATCCCACGAGTAAAGACAGAGCCAGAACCGTCTTCTTCATACATTTACCCTCAAGTACCGTGATTTTATTATCTATTGTGTTGTGTGTTGTGTTGCAGGCTTCTCTTGCAGGTCTTATGCCACATTGCCGACTGCGTAAAAAATCGACGTTAAATATGTTAATAAAACGTTGCGATATTGCCTTAATGGTGAAAGATAGCAGGTCTGTCGAATGAACCGCAGCGAGAAAAAGGGAAAAAACGAATTAAATGTCGAGGATATGATCGCGGTTGCAGTTTTGCCCTGAAACAGGGCAAGTTATCGTTTCATGCACCGGGTCTGTGCACCACGTCAGCTGCCCTGCCAGCGGGTAAAGAGCTCCTGCGGCAGGTCGATGCCAAACTGATCGAGCACCCGGTTAACGGTTTGATTAATCACGTCATCAAGCGTTTGCGGCCGGTGGTAAAAGGCGGGAACCGGCGGCATGATAACCGCCCCCATTTCTGCAGCCAGGGTCATTAAACGCAGGTGCCCCAGGTGCAACGGCGTTTCGCGAACGCACAACACCAGCGGGCGACGCTCTTTTAACACCACATCCGCAGCGCGGGTGACCAGCGTATCGGTATAGCTGTTGACGATGCCTGAGAGGGTTTTAATCGAACAGGGGAGGATCACCATCCCCGCGGTCTTAAACGAGCCGGAAGAGATACTGGCGGCGATATCGCGGGCATCATGCACCACGTCCGCCAGAGACTGCACGTCGCGCAGGGAGAAATCGGTTTCGAGAGAGAGGGTTTGACGGGCCGCCTGGCTCATCACCAGATGCGTCTCCACGTCGGCAACGTCACGCAGTACCTGCAACAGACGGACGCCGTAAATCGCGCCGCTGGCACCGCTGATCCCTACAATAAGTCGTTTCATGATGTTTGCCCTTGCTGATTTCAGGGCTGACTGTGCAGGATTTTACGGGGAGTTGCAAGTGAGGGCAGCGCCCTCACCTGCAGAGGCATTAGCCTTCGTTGTGCATCTCTAAGCTTTCCAGATCGTTTTGTAACTGGACGGCTTTCGCATCGTCGTTACGCAGCGAGTCAAGATAGTCGAGATACTGCTGGTCAACGTCTTTGGTCACGTACACGCCGTTAAACACCGAGCATTCGAACTGCTGAATATCCGGGTTCTCGGCGCGCACCGCGTCGATCAGATCGTTGAGATCCTGGAAAATCAGCCCGTCCGCGCCGATGATCTGGCGAATTTCGTCCACTTCGCGTCCGTGGGCAATCAGCTCATTGGCGGTTGGCATATCAATGCCATACACGTTCGGGAAGCGGATCTCCGGCGCAGCTGACGCCAGGTACACTTTCTTCGCTCCGGCTTCACGCGCCATCTCGATGATCTGCTCAGAGGTAGTGCCACGCACGATAGAGTCATCCACCAGTAGCACGTTCTTGTCGCGGAACTCCGCGCGGTTGGCGTTCAGTTTCCGGCGAACCGATTTACGACGCAGCTGCTGGCCCGGCATGATAAAGGTGCGACCGACATAACGGTTTTTCACAAACCCCTGACGGTAAGGCTTATCCAGAATGCGGGCAATCTCCAGCGCGATATCGCAGGAGGTTTCCGGGATCGGAATAACCACATCGATATCCAGATCGTCCCACTCGCGGGCAATCTTTTCGCCCAGCTTCGTTCCCATATTAACGCGGGCGCTGTAGACGGAAATCTTGTCGATAAACGAGTCAGGACGGGCAAAATAGACGTACTCGAACAGGCACGGATTGCTGACCGGGTTTTCCGCACACTGGCGGGTAAACAGCTGGCCTTTCTCAGTGATGTACACCGCTTCGCCAGGTGCGACGTCGCGCAGGAACTCAAAGCCCAGCGTATCCAGCGCCACGCTTTCGGAGGCAACCATATACTCCGTGCGCCCGTCGCCCATATCACGCTTGCCGAGCACCAGCGGACGGATGCCGTTAGGATCGCGGAATGCCACCATACCGTGGCCGATAATCATCGCCACACAGGCATATGCACCGCGGATCTGGCGGTTGGTCGCGGCGACGGCGGCAAAGATGTTGTCGGCTTCCAGCGGATAATGGCGGAAGTTATCCAGCTCGCTGGCGAAAATATTGAGCAGGATTTCAGAATCAGAAGTGGTGTTAATGTGGCGGCGTTTCTCTTCGAACAGCTTTTTACGCAGCTCATGCGCGTTGGTCAGGTTGCCATTGTGGGCAAGCGTGATGCCGTACGGCGAGTTGACGTAGAAAGGCTGAGCCTCAGAGGCGCTGGAGCTGCCAGCGGTAGGATAACGAACGTGACCAATCCCCATATTACCCTGCAGACGCTGCATATGGCGGGCTTCAAACACATCGTTTACCAGGCCATTCGCCTTACGTAAACGGAAGCAGTTGTTTGCATCAATCGTGATGATACCCGCAGCATCCTGCCCACGGTGCTGAAGCACCGTTAACGCGTCATAAATCGACTGGTTTACCGGCATGAAACCGGCGATACCGACAATACCGCACATTCGTCTTTTCCTCGTTAAGCCACATCTCAGAACCGGTCAGGTTCTGGGCAAGAAACTCGACGAGCTTTGCAGATAGTCAAAGAACCATCTGATGATGAAGCTGAACTGCGGGATCAGCTGCGATTTCTGCCAGTCTTCACTTTTTGAGAACCCGGTAAAGGTATCAAGGAAGAACAGGATCGCGGCCACAATCAACGCGCCACGCAGTGCGCCGAAACAGATCCCGAGCACCCTGTCCGTTCCTGACAGACCGGTTTTCTCGACCAGCTGACCTATCACATAGTTAACGATAGCGCCGACGATCAGCGTCGCGATAAACAGCACCGCGATGGCGATTCCGTTTCGGACCAGTTCATCTTCAAAGCCCGTGAACCAGACGGACAGGTAAGTGTAGTAATGACTGGCAACAAAGAAAGCACAACCCCATGTCACCAGCGATAACGCTTCACGTACAAAGCCACGGATCAGGCTAACCAGACAGGAAAAACCAATCACCGCAATGATGGCGTAATCAATCCAGACCATATGTGTCCCACGATTTAACGCCCTGTCATCCAGTTCGGGGCGAATTCTAACAGAAAAAGAAAACGATTGCGTAGGGATTTCCTTCCCGCGCGTAAATAAAAAAGGCGTTGAAAAAATGTTCAACGCCGTGACGTTCCGCCCTCTCTCTTTCAGGGGGAGGGTCGGATGAAGCGCCCGTTAGTTGGCGCTGTAGTTCATCACCACACCGCTGAGACCAGAGAGCTGCTTCAGTTCGCCAAGCGAGCCTTTCAGCTTATCTTTAGAGGCCTCCGGCCCAACAAGAATACGGGTAATTTTACCCTGCACCGGGGTGGAAGGTGAAGTGTAAACACGGTATCC
>JAFACP010000428.1 GCA_023425455.1 Pseudomonadota bacterium
GTACCGACGATGGCTCTCAGGCATGGCGCTACTTCCCGGAAAATCTGATGGGAAAAGCGCTGGTCGATTATCTGAGCGGCGCAATTCAGGGGGGACAGGCCGAAAACGCAACGCTGGTTTACGGCGGCAACCCGCACCTCTTCCCCTACAAACATAACGAAGGTCAGTTCCAGGTGCTGGTGCCTCTGCACAACGCCACCTTTGCGTTTCAGCCCGACTGGCCGGCGCTGAAAAATCTGGATATCGAGCTCAATTTCCTCAATGACGGGCTGTGGATGAAGTCAGACAGCGTCGCGCTGGGTGGCGTGAAGGCCAGCAATCTGACGGCTAATATTCCGGACTATTCGAAAGAAACACTACTTATTGACGCAGACATTAACGGCCCGGGGAAAGCGGTTGGTCCGTACTTTGAGGGCACGCCGCTCAAAAACTCGTTGGCCGCAACGCTCGAACAGCTGCAGCTGGACGGCGATGTGAATGCCCGCTTACATCTGAACATTCCGCTGGACGGGGAGATGACCACCGCGAAAGGCGATGTCCGGCTCAACAACAACAGTCTCTATATCAAACCGCTTGAGAGCACGCTGAAAAATCTCAGCGGCCAGTTCAGCTTTGAGAACGGCAATCTGAAGAGCGGGCCGCTAAAAGCGAACTGGTTTAATCAGCCCGTGAATATCGATTTCGCCACCACCGAGGGCGATAAAGCCTATCAGGTGGCGGTCAATATGGACGCGAACTGGCAACCGTCACGCATGGATGTGCTGCCCGAACAGATCGCGGCGTCCCTTGACGGCACGGTCGCCTGGAACGGTAAGGTGGCAATTGACCTGCCTTATCATGCAGGGGCGCGTTATAAGGTTGATATCGCGGGCGATCTGAAAAACATCAGCAGCCAGTTGCCTGCGCCACTGGATAAAAAAGCGGGTCAGTCCTTGCCGATGAAAATTAACGTCGATGGCAACCTGAACAGCTTTGCCCTGACCGGTAGCGCGGGTGGCATGAACCATTTTAACAGCCGCTGGCTGCTCAACCGGAAGCTCACGCTCGACAGAGCCATCTGGACCACTGATAGCCGCAGTACGCCGCCGCTGCCTGAACAGGCGGGCGTTGAGCTGGATCTCCCGCCGATGAATGGTGCCGAATGGCTGGCGCTGTTCCAGAAAGGCGTCGGGCAAAATGTGGATGACGCAGCCCAGTTCCCCAAAGCCATTACCGTCCGCACGCCGTCTCTGACGCTGGCAGGGCAGCAATGGAATAACCTGAGCATCGTTTCGCAGCCCACGATGAACGGCACAAAAGTTGAAGCTCAGGGGCGGGAGATCAACGCGACGTTGACGATGCGGGATAACGCTCCGTGGCAGGCGGCGGTGCGTTATCTCTACTACAACCCGCAGACCACGCCGGGCAAAGAGCAGACCAGCAATCCCGCGCCGCTGAGCGGCACGACGCGCGTGGATTTCAGCGGCTGGCCGGATCTTCAGCTGCGCTGTGCGGAGTGCTGGTTGTGGGGGCAGAAATATGGCCGTATCGACGGTGATTTCGCCGTTCAGGGCAATACGCTCACTCTGACTGGCGGGCTTATTGATACCGGGTTTGGACGCCTGACCGCCGACGGTGAGTGGGTCAATGCTCCGGGCGCCCCGCGCACCTCGCTGAAAGGCCGGATCAAAGGCAACAAGCTGGATGCGGCGGCGAACTTCTTTGGTGTCAGCACGCCGTTACGGGGCTCTTCATTTGATCTCAATTACGATCTGCACTGGCGCGCGGCGCCCTGGGCACCGGATGAAGCCTCGCTTAACGGCATACTGAAAGCCCAGCTCGGAAAAGGTGAGATAGCCGACGTCAGCACCGGCCATGCCGGGCAGATTTTGCGTCTGTTGAGCTTTGACGCACTGCTCAGAAAGTTACGCTTCGACTTTAGCGATACCTTTGGCGAAGGTTTCTATTACGATTCGATCCGCAGTACGGCCTGGATCAAGGACGGGGTGCTGCATACCGACGATACGCTGGTGGATGGTCTGGAAGCGGACATCGCCATGAAAGGGTCAGTCGATCTTGTGCGCCGCGAGCTGAATATGGAGGCCGTCGTGGCACCGGAGATCTCCGCTACCGTCGGCGTTGCCGCTGCCTTTGTGGTCAACCCGATAGTGGGCGCCGCGGTGTTCGCCGCCAGTAAAGTGCTGGGGCCGCTGTGGAGCAAGGTCTCTATTCTGCGCTACCGCATTACGGGGCCGATTGATAAACCGCAGATTAACGAAGTGCTGCGCCAGCCGCGCAAGGATGCACAGCAATGATTTGACGTGGGCAAGTAATTGCCTCACTCTCAACTGATACCATCTTTTTTACCGCCGCAGGCGGCAACGAACGAGTAGCAATACGATGAGTCTGAACCTGGTAAGTGAACATTTGCTTGCAGCGAACGGCCTGAGCCATCAGGACCTGTTTTCCATTCTTGGTCAACTGACCGAACGCCGCCTCGACTACGGCGATCTCTATTTTCAGTCGAGCTATCACGAATCCTGGGTTTTAGAAGACAGCATCATCAAAGATGGCTCTTATAACATCGACCAGGGCGTCGGTGTGCGCGCTGTCAGCGGCGAAAAAACCGGCTTTGCCTACGCAGACCAGATAAGCCTCACCGCGCTGGAGCAGAGTGCGCAGGCGGCGCGTACCATCGTGCGTGAGACCGGTGATGGTCGGGTCAAAACGCTGGGTGAAGTTCAGCATTCTGCGCTGTATACCAGCATCGATCCGCTGCAGAACATGAGCCGGGAAGAGAAGCTGGATATTCTGCGCCGCGTAGACAAGGTTGCGCGGGCTGCGGATCAACGCGTACAGGAAGTGTCCGCCAGTCTTAGCGGCGTTTATGAGCTGATTCTGGTGGCGGCAACCGACGGTACGCTGGCTGCCGATGTGCGTCCGTTGGTTCGCCTCTCCATCAGCGTTCAGGTGGAAGAGGATGGCAAACGGGAGCGTGGTTCAAGCGGCGGCGGCGGTCGCTTCGGTTATGACTGGTTCCTGGGCGATGTCGACGGCGAAGCCCGTGCCGATGCGTGGGCGAAAGAGGCGGTGCGTATGGCGCTGGTCAATCTTTCCGCCGTTGCAGCGCCTGCCGGAACGTTACCAGTAGTGTTGGGTGCCGGCTGGCCGGGTGTGCTGCTGCACGAAGCGGTCGGGCATGGTCTGGAAGGCGATTTTAACCGTCGTGGCACCTCCGTTTTCAGCGGTCAGATGGGACAGCTCGTCTCCTCTGAGCTGTGCACCGTGGTGGATGACGGGACGATGCACGATCGTCGCGGCTCGGTGGCCATTGATGATGAAGGTACGCCTGTACAGTACAACGTACTGATTGAGAACGGTATTTTGAAAGGCTACATGCAAGACAAGCTCAACGCTCGTCTGATGGGTGTGGCCCCGACGGGCAACGGTCGCCGTGAATCTTACGCGCATCTGCCGATGCCGCGTATGACCAACACCTACATGCTGGCGGGCAAGTCTACGCCGCAGGAGATCATCGAGTCTGTGGATTACGGGATCTTCGCACCGAACTTTGGTGGCGGGCAGGTTGATATCACCTCCGGTAAGTTCGTCTTCTCGACGTCGGAAGCGTATCTGATTGAGAAAGGCAAAGTGACCAAAGCCGTGAAGGGGGCGACCCTGATTGGCTCAGGAATTCAAGCGATGCAGCAGATCTCAATGG
>JAFACP010000438.1 GCA_023425455.1 Pseudomonadota bacterium
GGGCCGAGGCCCTCGCTGACGCTGCGGATCAGTCCGACCATCGTGCTCCATAATAGTATTGCCGCCAGTCCGGTGAGCGTTGCTTTTTTCCTGTCCATTTCTGTGCCATGAATAAAAATACAAAGGCAAAATTTATAGCACTAACGGACCCTCTCCGGCGACTTATTCCGCCGGAGAAACGAGAAACAGAGGATAGCGCGCCGCGCGGCGAATTGACGGCGGGTCGCGGCACGCAGTGCCTCAGAAGGGCTCGGCAATATAACGGAACGGGTAGCGGGTGGCCTTCACCTTGCCGATTTTCCGTTTCGGCAGTTCGACCGGATCGCGGTCTATGGCTTTATAGGGGATCTGCGAAAGCAGATGGGAAATGACATTCAGGCGCACCCGCTTTTTATCCTCCGAGCGGGCGACAAACCACGGTGCCCAGGCGGTGTCGGTAGCGGAAAACATATCATTGCGCGCCTGGGTATACTCGTCCCACAGATGGAATGACCTGATGTCCATCGGCGAGAGTTTCCAGATCTTCCGCCCGTCGTTAATGCGGTCGCGCAGCCGTCGCTCCTGCTCTTTAGGGGTTACCTCCAGCCAGTATTTCAGCAGGATGATCCCGGAGTCCACCATCGCTTTTTCAATAACTGGCGTGCCGTCGAGAAATTTATCAACCTGTTCGCGGGTGCAAAAACCCATCACCCGTTCAACGCCGGCGCGGTTGTACCAGCTTCTGTCGAAGATGACGATTTCACCCGCCGAGGGAAGGTGCGGGACGTAGCGCTGGAAGTAGAGCTGCGTTTTCTCCTGTTCGGTTGGGGCAGGCAGCGCGACGACCCGAAATACCCGCGGGCTGACGCGCTCAGTAATGGCTTTGATCGTTCCGCCTTTGCCCGCGCCGTCACGGCCTTCAAACACGATGCACACCTTGAGTCCTTTGCTGACGACCCACTGCTGCAGCTTAACGAGTTCGACGTGTAAATGGCGCAGCGCCTTTTCGTACGCCTTATTCTTAAGTGGGGCGGTTTTCAGGCTATCGCTGACGACAGCGTTTTTTTTCTTACTGACCATAGTTGTCATCCTCTTGCAGTCCCACGTTGAAGTGTAATCTACCTGAATTAATGGATTAACGTGTCAGAGAGCGGATTCGAGCTGGCTCACCATACCAGTTTATTCAATAATGCGTGTTGCAATCGTTTAACCCGTGGTCGTGGTATGAAAAAGACAATTTTTTCGCTGGCGCTTGGCACTTTTGGTCTGGGTATGGCGGAGTTCGGCATTATGGGGGTGTTGACGGAGCTGGCGCATGACACCGGCATTTCGATCCCTTCCGCTGGCAATATGATCTCGTTTTACGCTTTTGGCGTGGTCATCGGCGCCCCGCTGGTGGCGCTGTTTTCCGGCAGGTTCTCGCTCAAATCAACGCTGCTGTTTCTGGTGGCAATGTGCGCCGTCGGCAATGCCATTTTCACCTTCTCAACGTCATACGCTGGGCTGGCGGTCGGGCGTCTTATTTCCGGTTTCCCGCACGGCGCGATTTTTGGCGTGGGGGCAATCATATTGTCGAAGATTGCGCCGCCGGGAAAAGTGACGCTGGCGGTGGCGGGGATGATTGCCGGGATGACCGTCGCCAACCTTATCGGCGTGCCGCTCGGAACCTGGCTGGGCCACGCGTATAGCTGGCGCTATACGTTCTTCCTGATCGCCGTCTTCGATGCCCTGGTTATCCTCTCGGTACTGGTATGGGTGCCGACACTTCACGACCGCTCAGCAACCCGATTAACCGCGCAGTTCCACTTTCTGAAGCGCCCGGAGCCGTGGCTGATTTTTGCCGCCACCATGTTCGGCAACGCCGGCGTGTTCGCGTGGTTCAGCTTCGTGAAGCCGTTTATGGTTAACGTCTCCGGCTTCTCTGAAGGGGGGATGACGGCCATCATGATGCTGATGGGGCTCGGGATGGTGCTGGGCAATCTGCTCAGCGGCAAGCTCTCCGCACGCTTTAGCCCGCTGCGCATCGCGGCCACCACCGATCTGGTGATTGTGGCGTCCCTGCTGTTGCTCTTCGCCTTTGGCGAGCGGCAGGGTGCCTCGCTGGTGATGGGCTTTATCTGCTGCGCCGGGTTGTTTGCGCTCTCTGCGCCGCTGCAAATCCTGCTGCTGCAGAATGCGAAAGGGGGCGAGATGCTGGGGGCTGCCGGCGGGCAGATGGCTTTTAACCTCGGCAGCGCGATTGGCGCCTGGTTTGGCGGAATGATGATCACGTTCGGTTTCAGCTGGAGTTATGTCACGCTGCCGGCGGCGGCGTTGTCTTTCCTGGCGATGAGCTCGCTGCTGATCTACGCGTATCTGAAAGCAAAACGCGCACAGGCTAACGCGCATGCGTTAGCCTGAGAGGCGCAAACTAGACAAACTTCGCCAGCGGATCGGCGGCGGCGAACGCGACGGCACGATCGGCCGCCGGGGGGTAAATCAGCGCATTGGTGATGGCAATCTTGATCTTCTTCGCCTCGCCGCGCACCGATTTGACCGCCTGTTCCCAGCCTTCGGTATAGACCGCGCCCCAGCCGCCCAGATCCAGACAGGTCACGTAGTTCACCTGTCGATACGGCAGAGGAGCGATATTCAGCAGGCTGGCTGCGGCATTATGACCGGCAAACTTGCCCAGCTGGATCGCGTGCTGACAGGTCATCAGGGCGGTGTTGCCGAGCTCATCGGTTCTGGCGTAAGCCATATCACCGGTGGCATACACCTCCGGGTGCGCAGGGACCTGCAGCGAGTCGGCCACTTTAAGACGCCCCTGCAGATCGCGCTCAGCGTCAATCTGCTGACCGAGGGTATTGGCCTCAACGCCGGCGGTCCAGACCACGGTCGATGCGGCGATGCGCTCGCCATCCTTCAGCGTGACGCCGCCTGCGTCAATCGCCGCGATTTCACTGTTAAGACGCCACTCGACGCCCAGCTCACGACTCGCATCGTCAATGGTGTTACGCAGCGCTTCACTGTAGCGACCACCCAGCACCGGGCCTCTTTCAACTACGATAACTTTAGTCTTCGTATCATCGCCGAAGCGCGCGCGAAGTCGCGCCGGCAGTTCGGTGGCCAACTCAATGCCGGTAAAGCCGCCGCCGCACACCACCACAGTATTGCGCCCGGGCGTGGAGGGGCGTTCGACCAGAGAATTCAGGTGCTGTTCAAACACCTGCGCGGAGTCCAGCTGGTCGATATCAAACGCGTATTGCGCCAGCCCGGTAATCGGCGGACGTCGGGTCTGGCTACCCGTTGCCAGGATTAAACGTTCATAACTGAGGGTGGTTTCGATGCCGTCTGCGTCACGGTATGTTACTATTTTTTTTTGTATCAATATTTTGTGCCTGTCCGGCGATAAAGTCTATCTCCAGCTCGGCAAACAGGTCGCTCAGCGGGGCGACCAGCGTCGAGACGTTCTCTTCATAGAAACGCGGGCGAACACGCAGCTCCGGGACCGGTGCCAGCACGGCGATACGAAGACGATTATTCCCTTCCAGGGCGGACAACCGGGCGGCGCTTATTGCCGCCCACATACCGGAAAAACCACTGCCCACAATTAAAATCTGCTTTTTCATGTTCGATCCTTTTGATCGTCAGGCCGGATGTCTGACGTAACTGCAACTATACTTGTCGCAGTTAACTGCGACAACTTTTTTCTGAGTTAAATTTAAAAATCAAGAAAACTCAGATTGTTAGTTCAGCAGCGAGGTTAAAACTGTTTTCAGTACGCGCAACGTCGCTATAATGACCAGGATAATTAATTTCGGAGTTAAGCATGGCTTTTTACAGTTCCGGTGTGGAATACGGTATTCATAGCCTGATGTGCATGGTGGATGCGAAGGGCAATGAGCGTGAAATGAGCGTCAGGGAGATGGCGGCCCTGCAGGGGGTGCCATATGACTACCTGGGCAAAATCTTCACGCGTCTGTCCCGTGCCGGGCTGGTGAGCAGCAGCGAAGGCAAGGGTGGGGGCTTTAAGCTTGCACGCCCGGCAGAGTTAATCACCGTGCTTGATGTCGCCCACGCCATCGACGGCGAGAAAAAGGCGTTTGAGTGTCGGGAAGTGCGTCAGCGGCTGGCGGTGTTCGACGAAACGCCGCCTGCCTGGGTGTGTGATGGCCCGTGCGGCGTGCGTTCGGTGATGGACAGCGCCCAGCAGCGAATGGAAGAGGAGCTGGCGCGCCATACCATTCTGGATCTGGCGCGGAAGATGTACCGCAAAGCGCCGGACACCTTCCAGATTGAGGTCCAGACGTGGATTACCGATCGGCGCAGCGCGACCTGAAACTCTCTCCCTGCAGGAGAGGACACAAACTAATGTCATCATTTCATTAGATTTATGCGCAACAATGCAGAA
>JAFACP010000011.1 GCA_023425455.1 Pseudomonadota bacterium
CTTCAGGGTTGATCTCAATGATGCGGTTCATATAGCGCGACATATCAATGATGATGCCCTGGTTCAGCGCCTGGCCGTTGGTGCCAGTGCCGCCGCCGCGAGGGGTAAAGACCAGAGAGGAGAAACGCTGCTGGGCTGCCAGACGGGCAACCAGCGCCACATCAGCCGTTGAACGGGGGAAAATAACGGCGTCCGGCAGAAGCTGGTAGATACTGTTATCGGTCGCCATCGTCAGCCGGTCGGCATAGTTTGTGGCGGTATCACCTGTAAAACCTTGTTGCTCCAGTGCCTGCAAAAAATTGAGCACCAGCTGAACGACGCCTGGTGCCTGAGAAATCTGTGGGATCATTACGGTCGACCCTAATTAGAGTGGTGAAATCGTTTGCGTTGTGTCCCTGTGTTTGTATCACATTTTTTTCTTATACGCTCTGCCGAATTACAGGCAGAATTGGCCTGTCAAAAATCGCCAGGATCGCTAATGATTAGACGTGCGGTTTTACACTCCCGCCAGCCGTGCTGGCATTCATGAAAGGTCAATAAAATTTATGAACTCTCTTCGTCAGCCCAGGGACGTTGCGCAAACATTGCTGTCGGTGCTGTTCTTAGCAATCATGATTATTGCGTGCCTGTGGATTGTTCAACCCTTTGTGCTCGGCTTCGCGTGGGCGAGCACCGTCGTCGTCGCCACCTGGCCGCTGCTGCTGCGGTTACAGAAGGCGCTGTTTGGCCGTCGGGCTCTCGCGGTGCTGGTGATGACCCTGCTCCTGTTCCTGCTGTTTATTATTCCGATTGCGCTCCTGGTTAACAGCCTGGTCGACACCAGCGGCCCGGTTGTTCGCGCCATTACCAGCGGTGAAATGACCCTGCCGGACTTTGCCTGGCTGAACAGCATCCCGCTGGTTGGGGCGAAGCTTTACAGCGGCTGGCACGGCCTGCTGGACATGGGCGGCAGCGCGCTGATGGCCAAAGTGCGTCCCTACATCGGCACCACCACCAGCTGGTTTGTCGGCCAGGCCGCGCATCTTGGACGTTTTATGATGCACTGTACCCTGATGCTGCTGTTTAGCGCCCTGCTGTACTGGCGGGGCGAGCAGGTCGCCCTGGGCGTTCGTCACTTCGCCACCCGGCTGGCGGGTCAGCGCGGTGATGCAGCCGTTCTGCTGGCGGCGCAGGCCGTCCGGGCGGTAGCACTCGGCGTGGTGGTTACCGCGCTGGTCCAGGCGGTTCTGGGCGGTATCGGCCTTGCGGTGACCGGCGTGCCGTATGCCACTATCTTTACGGTGATCATGATAATGACCTGCCTGGCGCAGCTCGGCCCTCTGCTGGTGTTGATCCCTTGCATTATCTGGCTCTACTGGAGCGGAGACACCACCTGGGGCACCGTGCTGCTGGTCTGGAGCTGCGTGGTCGGCACGATGGATAACGTGATCCGCCCGATTCTGATCCGCATGGGTGCAGACCTGCCGCTGATCCTGATCCTCTCAGGCGTGATTGGAGGATTGATTGCGTTCGGGATGATCGGCCTGTTTATTGGCCCGGTATTGCTTGCCGTGAGCTGGCGTCTGTTCTCCGCCTGGGTACATGAAGTGCCGCCACCGGGCACCGACCCGGAGCTGATCCTCAACGAACTGGCCGAGCTGGAAGAAAAGAATACGCCATGAGACAACATGGCCGGGCTGCGCCACGCCGTCCGGCCATAGTTAAGCAGCGCTAATATATTTGTTCTCTGCACACTGGTCAGACCCGCCTGAAAAGCTATAACAGCGCCATTCACTGCAAAAAATCTTTACGTCTCTTTAACTATTGAGACGAATCCGATCGACGCAAAAATTCGCCATGCCTACTATTAGCTCACGGTTATAAATCAACACCTTGATTTATAAGCATGGAAATCCCCTGAGTGAAATAACGAATTGCTGTGTGTAGTCTTTGCCCATCTCCCACGATGGGCTTTTTTTTATCCGCTTACCGGCGACAGATCTCACAGCGGCTGAGCATTCGCCACGCCACCGGCAGCTCCCGCGTCTCGCCACGCACCGTCACCGTCAGCGCGGCACGAATATCCGCCGACGACCTTCCCACCTGCAGCTCAAACTCGCCCGGCTCGACGATCCGTTTCCCGTCACGACGCGTAAAATTAAACATCTCGACGGGCAGGCTGAAGACAAGCGTGGCGCTCTCCCCCGGCGCGAGCGTGACGCGCTGGAAGGCCTTAAGCTCCTGAAGCGGGCGCACCTGGCTTGCGACCTTATCCCGCACGTAAATTTGCACCACCTCACTGCCGCTGCGCTCGCCGCTATTGCGGATAGCGACACTCAGCGTCACTTCGCCGGTGACGGGCACCTCAGCGTCGGCAATGCGCACATCCTCCCAGTGAAATTGCGTCCAGCCCAGACCAAAGCCGAAGGGGTAACGCGCGCCAAAGTGAAACGCAAACGGCGTGCCGCCGCTTTTCAGCTTGTGATTGTAGTAATAGGGCATGGCGCCGGCGCTTTTCGGCACGCTGACCACCAGCCGCCCCTGGGGCTCAGCGCGTCCGGTCAGGACATCGGCAATCGCCCAGCCCCCCTCCTGCCCTGGCGCCCAGGCCATCAGCAGCGCGGCCACCTTCTCCTCCAGACCCTGCAGGTTATACGGCCGTCCGCCGGTCATCACCACGATCACCGGTTTTCCCGTCGCCACCAGCGCCTCAAGCAGCTGCTGTTGTACGCCCGGCAGATTCAGCGAGTCGGTATCCGAACCTTCACCGACGGTGCCGCTTTGAAACAGGCCGGCCAGATCGCCGACGCAGGCCACCACCACGTCGCACTCCCGGGCGGTGCGGACCGCCTGCGGGATCAGGCTGGTATCCGCTGAGACCGGCGACTGCTGCATCGGTTTACCGCTGCTGTCCCCCGGGAAAACCGGCGCGCCCGCCATCCGTTTTTCAATGATGTGGCAGCCTCTGGCATAGCGGAGGTTATCCTCTCCGAGATACGCCGTCAGGGCGGCGCGCGGCGTCGTCACCTGAGCCGTCTCTTCAACCATATCGCTGATGATCAAATGCACCGGGAAGCTATAACCGCTGAGCAGCGCCAGCGGGTCGTCTGCCGTCGGGCCGACCAGCGCCAGACGCGGTTTACCGCCGAGAGGCAGAATGCCATTGTTCTCGAGCGGCGTCACCGAGCGCGTCGCCACCTCCCGCGCAACCTGCCGGGTGGCATCATTTTGCAGATCGATAGCCTGTTCATCGGCGTAGGGATTTTCGAACAGCCCAAGGCGGAATTTCTCAGCCAGCACCCGGCTCACAATCTCATCCACTTTGCTCATGGCGATCAACCCGCGCGCTATCGCCTCGTCGAGATGCCGCGCGCAGTCATCTTTCGGCAGCTCCACGTCCAGCCCGGCGTTAAAGGCCAGCGCCGCAGATTCCGCCGCATCGTGAGCGATCCCGTGATGCTGATGCAGTAAACTGACGCCGCCATAGTCGGCCACGATGATGCCGTCAAAGCCCCACTGCTCACGCAGCACGGTCGTCAGCAGGAAGCTGTCGCTGTGCCCCGGTTGATTATCGATATCGTGATAGGCAGGCATCACTGAACCCGCGTTCGCCAGCTTCACGGCCATTTCAAACGGCAGCAGGAAGGTGCCATTCAGCTCGCTAAACCCCAGATGAACGGGCGCATGGTTGCGGGCGCCTTCGCTGAACGAGTGACCGACATAATGTTTGAGTGTCGCCAGCAGGTCGCGTTTATCGCCCTGCAGCCCTTTCACATACGCGGTGGCCATCACCCCCACCAGCCAGGGATCTTCACCAAAGGTCTCCTCCGTTCGCCCCCAGCGCACATCGCGGGAGACGTCCAGAACCGGTGCCAGCCCCTGCTGACAGCCAACAGAACGCGCCTCTTTGCCGATCTGCTCTGCGGCGCGCTGCACCAGCTCAGGATCCCAGGTTGAGCCGTAGTTGAGGGGCGACGGGAACAGCGTAGCATCTTTACACAGCAGCCCGACCAGACACTCCTCATGGAACAGCGCCGGAATGCCGAGCCGCGTCTCTTCCATCATCATGCGCTGCAGGCGGTTGGCGGCGCGCACGCCGGTTCTGGCATCGACAATGTGGGTCCCGAGCGGACGCGTGATTTGCCCGACGCCGAGCCTGAGCCGCTCGCTAAGCGAGGCCTGCTCAGTCACCCCCGCAAATTCATCGCTTAAATCGCTTCGCTCCCGGTGGTGGCCGTTTTCATCGAGGATCAGCCAGTAAGCGTGCATCTGGGCAAACTTCTCTTCCGGGGTCATACGCGCCAGCAAATCGGCAACGCGCTCGTGCACGGGACGGCCCGCGTCCTTATAGGTAGCAGTCATGTGTTACTCCTGTATTGCAGAATGGGTCACCGGCGCGAGGGGCGCCGCATCCGGTCGAACCTCACGCCTGAGCGCCAGCTCCCGGGCGATAGAATCCACCACACGGCTGTTCAGCTTGTAGAGGGTCAGAAGCGCCACCATGCAGAGGAACAGCGCGCAGGGGATCAGAGTGAACAGTGCATTAATGGTCACCAGCACGTGCGGAACCTGAGTCGCCTGACCGGGGGCGTAATCCACCATTCCCAGGACCCACCCCACCACCGCGCCGCCGAGCGCCAGGCCGAACTTAATGGCGAACAGGGCGGTAGAGAAGACCAGACCGTCCAGCCGACGGCCGCTGCGGTGCTCTTCGTAGTCAACCACATCCGAAAACATGGTCCACTGCAGCGGCGTGGTCAGGTTTTGAATAAAGCTAAAGATGATGTTCAGGCCCAGTATCAGCCACACCTGTGAAGGTGGAATGAAGAAAATCAGGGCGCCAAATACCACAAAGGAAATAATGGTCCACTGATAGGCCCGCACCCGATCAAATTTCCCCAGCAAACGCTCGGATAATAATGCCCCGGTTAATGATGCAATCATTCCGGAAACAATAAAGGCAAAAACCAGCTCCGGGCGCAGCAATACATATTTCACGTAATACATGGTTGCGGAGCCGCGCGTTACGACCGCCGTTAACAGGAGAATATTAAACAGAAAAACAATCCGCCACTGGCTATTTCCGGCCAGCAGCTTTAAATCGGTCAGCATCGAGCCGGAGGTATCATTACGCGGTGAATAACGTTCACGGGTCATCATAAAACAGCAGAAAAATAAGATGATCCCCAGCAGTCCCATCAGGCTCATGGCATAAAAATACCCTTTCTGCACATTGCCCTGCCCGAGCAAAGAGACCAGCGGTAAGGCAATGACGGTGACGATAAGCCCGCCGATAAACGACAAACCAAAGCGCCAGGACTGCAGGGAGTGACGCTCACGAGGATCCAGCGTCAGTGCCCCTGGCATGGCGCAGTACGGCACATTAATTGCGGAATAGATAAGGCTTAAAATAGCGTATGTAAGGCAGGCATAGACGATTTTTGCCGTCTCGCCCACGTCCGGTACGTAGAAGGTGATCAGGCAGCTGACGCCAAAGGGGATGGCGAACCACAGTAGCCAGGGACGGAAACGCCCGTGGCGGGTTTGGGTTCGGTCGACCAGTGCGCCAATGCAGGGGTCGACAAATGCATCAATCACGCGGACCACTAAAAACATAGTGCCCATAATGGCCGCTGGCAGACCAAAAACATCGGTATAGAAATAGGCCAAAAATAACGTGGCAGTTTGCCAGACCAGCGCGCTGGCCATATCGCCAAGTCCATAGCCTATTTTGTCTTTGGTACGCAATACGGAGGAGAGTGTCATTTTTTAGTTGCCTTTTTTATCAGGTTAAAACGTATTTCAACCAGTTGCGCAGCGGTAGGGAAATGCGCTGGAAGGCTCAAGTATTAGCAACGTGCGGTGTGCTAACAATTGTCTAAATTAACAGACAAATTATGATATTTGGTTTTTTGTTTTATTTGTGATGGGGAGCAAATAAGCATGAAAAATAAAAAGCGAGGATTTACTCCTCGCTTTTTCTCAACGTATAAGATGCATTACTTATTCAGTTCAGCCAGGCTCAGCCAGGTTTGCACCACGGTATCCGGGTTCAGGGACAGGCTATCAATCCCCTCCTCCATCAGCCAGGCGGCAAAATCTTCATGGTCGGACGGCCCCTGACCACAGATGCCGACATATTTCCCCTGTTTCTTCGCCGCGCGGATCGACATGGAGAGCAGCGCTTTCACCGCGTCGTTACGCTCGTCAAACAGCTCGGAAACCACGCCGGAGTCGCGATCCAGCCCCAGCGTCAGCTGAGTCATATCGTTCGAACCGATAGAGAAGCCGTCGAAGAATTCAAGGAACTGTTCCGCCAGCAGGGCGTTGGACGGGATCTCGCACATCATAATCAGCTTCAGCCCATTCTCGCCGCGCCTGAGCCCCTGACGCGCCAGTTCATCAACCACCGCCTTCGCCTGCTCCACGGTCCTGACGAACGGGATCATGATTTCGACGTTGGTCAGCCCCATCTCGTTACGCACGCGTTTCACCGCCTCGCACTCCAGCGCAAAACAGTCACGGAAGCTGTCCGAGACGTAGCGACCGGCGCCGCGGAAGCCCAGCATCGGGTTCTCTTCTTCCGGCTCATAACGCTCGCCGCCCACCAGATTGGCGTATTCGTTGGATTTGAAGTCAGACAGACGCACAATCACCCGTTTTGGATAGAATGCCGCCCCCAACGTTGCGATCCCTTCGGTCAGACGGCCCACGTAGAACTCTTTCGGCGAGTCGTAGCCTTTCATCATCTCGCGAATTTCGTTCTGCAGCGCAGGCGTCTGGTCATCAAACTCCAGCAGCGCGCGCGGGTGCACCCCGATCATGCGGTTAATGATAAATTCCAGACGCGCCAGACCGACGCCCTCGTTCGGCAGGCAGGCAAAGTCAAAGGCCCGGTCCGGGTTACCGACGTTCATCATGATCTTCAGCGGCAGATCCGGCATGGTATCGACGCTGGAGCTTTTGACGCTGAAATCGAGGATATCCGCATAGACGTAGCCGGTATCGCCTTCGGCACAGGAGACGGTGACGTTCTGGTCATCCGTCATGCGCTCGGTGGCATCACCGCAGCCGACAACCGCAGGGATCCCCAGCTCACGGGCAATGATTGCCGCGTGGCAGGTACGACCGCCACGGTTGGTGACAATCGCCGCCGCTTTTTTCATGATCGGCTCCCAGTCCGGGTCGGTCATGTCGGTCACCAGCACGTCGCCCGGCTGAATACGGTTCATCTCGCTGATGTCCTGGATAACTTTTACCGGACCGGCACCAATGCGATGGCCGATCGCGCGGCCTTCCGCCACGATTTTACCCTGCGCATGCAGCGTATAACGCTCCATGACCTGACCACGTGAACGCACGGTTTCCGGGCGCGCCTGCACGATAAACAGCTTGCCGGTATTCCCGTCTTTCGCCCATTCGATATCCATCGGACGGCCATAGTGTTTTTCGATTTGCACCGCCTGTTTCGCCAGCTCCTGCACCTCAGCGTCGGTCAGTGAGAAGCGGTCGCGCTGCGCCTGCGGCACATCTTCAATTGTCACCTGCTTACCGTGCTCCTGGGTCGGGGCATAGATCATGCGGATCTTTTTCGACCCCATGGTGCGGCGCACCACCGCAGGACGGTTGGCTGCAAGGGTCGGTTTGTGGACGTAAAATTCGTCAGGGTTAACCGCCCCCTGCACCACCATCTCACCCAGCCCCCACGCGGCGGTGATGAACACCACCTGGTCGAACCCGGATTCGGTATCGATAGAGAACATCACGCCGGAAGAGCCGACATCGGAGCGCACCATACGCTGCACGCCCGCCGAGAGCGCGACACCGCGATGGTCATAGCCCTGATGGACACGGTAAGAGATCGCGCGGTCGTTAAACAGGGACGCAAACACATGCTTCACCGCCACCAGCACCGCGTCATAGCCCTGAACGTTGAGGAAAGTCTCCTGCTGTCCGGCAAACGATGCGTCCGGCATGTCTTCCGCGGTGGCCGACGAGCGCACCGCAAACGACGCCTGGGCGTCATCCGCAGAGAGCTGGCTATAGGCATCGTGGATGGCTTTTTCCAGTTCCGGCTGGAAAGGTGTGTCGATAATCCACTGGCGGATTTGCGCCCCGGCTCTGGCAAGCTCGGTGACATCATCAATATCCGTTTTATCCAGCAGGTCGTAAATGCGCTGGTTCACGCCGCTCTGGTCTAAAAACAGGTTAAACGCATCGGCAGTTGTGGCAAACCCGTTCGGTACGGAGACACCCATACCGGACAGATTTGTAATCATTTCACCCAGGGAGGCATTTTTGCCCCCAACTCTGTCTACATCATTCATGCCGAGTTGGTTATACCAAAGCACCAGCGGTGACGAGCCATTGTTGGACATCGAAACAATCCTTTTGTGATATTTGATCGGAGTAAGAAACACCTGACTACGTATTTATACTGGCATATTTATTTGCGCTAAAAAAACGGTGAATCGTGTAAGCAATTTAAATTTTCAACTTTTCGGATACATCCCCCCTATCCCGCTAAGCCGATGATTCCTATGGATTCAGACAAAAACCATAGAAATAAAGCCGCTATTTGAAAAATGAAATCCACTTTTCAGTTAAATTAAAAACATCGTTCCATTTTAAATTCAGATAACTTCTTTGCTGTGTATTTAACTTTTTTAATTTATGCTTTCAGGCAATTAGGTACGATATTCAGGGTGGATAAAATGGATAATGCTGTCGATCGCCACGTTTTTTATATATCTGATGGTACGGCGATCACCGCCGAGGTGCTGGGGCACGCGGTGATGTCGCAATTCCCGGTTTCGATTAACAGCATCACGCTGCCGTTTGTCGAAAATGAGAGCCGCGCCCGTGCGGTGAAAGAGCAGATTGACGCCATTTATCAACAGACCGGCATACGCCCGCTGGTCTTCTATTCCATCGTGATCCCGGAAATTCGCACCATCATTTTGCAGAGCGAGGGGTTTTGTCAGGATATCGTGCAGGCGCTGGTCGCCCCGCTGCAGAGCGAACTGAAGCTCGACCCTACGCCTGTTGCCCACCGCACCCACGGTCTTAACCCCGGTAACCTGACCAAATACGACGCCCGCATTGCCGCTATCGACTACACGCTGGCCCACGACGACGGCATTTCGCTGCGTAACCTCGATCAGGCACAGGTTATTTTGCTGGGGGTTTCGCGCTGCGGCAAAACGCCGACCAGCCTCTACCTGGCGATGCAGTTTGGCATTCGGGCGGCAAACTACCCCTTTATTGCCGATGATATGGATAACCTGATCCTGCCTGCGGCACTCAAGCCGCTCCAGCACAAGCTGTTCGGCCTGACCATCAACCCGGAACGCCTGGCGGCAATCCGTGAAGAACGCCGCGAGAACAGCCGCTACGCCTCGCTGCGCCAGTGCCGAATGGAAGTCTCCGAAGTGGAAGCGCTGTACCGCAAAAACCAGATCCCCTGGCTCAACAGCACGAACTACTCGGTAGAAGAAATCGCCACCAAAATCCTCGATATCATGGGGCTGAATCGCCGCATGTACTAATATGCTAGTACATTAATCCAGTTTCGGTTATCATCAGCAGCATCATCGGGGCGATTTCGCCCCGAACTTGAAATCAGCAGGGATTGGTTTAAGGTGATGCCCATCACTTCCCGGTAGTCTGCCGATGAAGCAAAAAATTTCTGAGATACTCCATGAATAAAACCGACGAACTCCGTACCGCGCGCATTGATAGCCTGGTGACACCGGCTGAACTGGCGCAGCGGCATCCCGTTTCCGCAGACGTTGCGGCACATGTCACCGCCTCACGGCGACGTATTGAAAAAATCCTCAACGGCGAAGATAAGCGCCTGCTGGCGATCGTTGGACCGTGCTCCATCCACGATCCTGACGCCGCCATGGATTACGCTAAACGCCTGCAGGTGCTGCGTGATAAGTATCAGCATCGCCTTGAAATCGTCATGCGTACCTATTTTGAAAAACCGCGCACCGTGGTGGGCTGGAAAGGGCTGATCTCCGACCCTGACCTTAACGGGAGCTATCGCGTAAATCACGGTATTGAGCAGGCGCGCAAGCTGCTGC
>JAFACP010000020.1 GCA_023425455.1 Pseudomonadota bacterium
TTGACGCCGCCCCGGGTGGCATCGCGCAGCGCCCTGACGCCGGACAGCGAGCGCAGGCTCTGGATAAGCGGGGTTAGTACCGCACAGTCGCTGCGCAGCTCACCATCCAGCCCCAGCCCTTCGCGCAGGTTCAGGATGGTCGCGCCGTGACAGCCCAGCGTGCCGCTGACCAGCAGGAGATCCCCCGGCGCAAGCTGTCGGGCGCCCCAGTGAATATCTGTCGGGATCGCCCCCATGCCGGCGGTGTTGATAAACAGTTTGTCAGCCGCGCCGCGCTGTACCACTTTGGTATCGCCGGTGACGATGGCGATACCGGCTTCACGTGCCGTCTGCGCCATGCTGGTCACCACCGCAGACAGCGTCTCAAGCGCTAGCCCCTCTTCGAGAATAAAGCCGCAGGAGAGATAGCGCGGGATCGCACCGCTGACGGCGACATCGTTGGCTGTGCCGCACACGGCCAGCTTGCCGATATCACCGCCGGGAAAGAACAGGGGATCGATCACGTAACTGTCGGTGGAGAAGGCCAGCCTGTCGCCTGCGGTGGTCAGAGTGGCGAGCGCAATCCGCGCCTGGTCCTCCTGTTCCGCCAGCCACGGGTTAGCGAATGCTTCCATAAACAGCTGATTAATCAGCTGTTGCATCGCCTGGCCTCCGCTGCCGTGCGCCATTTCAACCCTGTTCATACTTCACACTCCTGATTGCGATACTGATACCACGCGGCGCATGCCCCTTCGGAAGAGACCATCAGCGCGCCAAATGCGGTTTGCGGATTACAGGTGTTGCCGAATAACGGACATTGATGGGGTTTGCATTTCCCGGTCAGGACCTCGCCGCAGCGGGCCCGGGGATCGTCGCAAACCTGCCGGGGCCGTGGGCGGAAGTGCGCTTCAGCATCAAACGCGCGGTACGCTGCCGTCAGGTGGACGCCGGATTCAGCAATCAGCCCCAGGCCGCGCCATTCGCTCTCACCTTCGACGCTAAACACCTCGGCTATCGCCTGCTGCGCGAGAAGGTTGCCTGCGTCTGGCACCACGCGACGGTACTGATTTTCCACCGCACTCAGGGCTGCTATTTTCTGCTCAACCAGCATGCTCACGCCTTGCAGTAGATCAAGAGGTTCGAAACCAGCCACCACTAATGGCCGATTGTAGCGCCGGGGGATAAAGTCATAGGCCTGCGTGCCGATGACCATGCTGACATGGCCGGGGGCAAGAAAGGCGTCAATGCCGTTTTCTGGCGTGTCCAGCAGGCTGCGTAAGGTCGGGATGAGCGTAATATGCTGGCAAAAAAAGAAAAAGTTATCGATATTGCAGGCTTTTGCCTGCTGAAGCGTAATCGCCGTGGCCGGCATGGTGGTCTCAAACCCCAGCCCGAAAAAGACAACCTTACGCGTCGGGTTCTTCCTGGCCAGGGTTAAGGCATCCACCGGCGAGTAGACAATCCGCACATCGGCGCCGCGCGCTTTGGCCTGTAACAGCGAGCCATTTTTCCCCGGTACGCGCATCGCATCGCCGAAGGTGCAGAAGATAACCCCAGGCCGCTGCGCAATGTCAATGCAGCTGTCGATCCGCCCCATCGGCAGGACGCACACCGGGCAGCCGGGACCGTGGATAAACTCGATGTTCGCCGGCAGAAGCTGGTCGAGGCCAAATTTAAAGATGGCGTGGGTATGCCCGCCGCACACCTCCATGATGCGTAGCGGTTTTTCGGCGCTGTAGGCCAGCTTCGCCGCCCGGACGTTCAGATGCCGGATAAGCTGCATTACCTGTTCCGGCGCGCGGTATTCATCTACATAGCGCATGGCTTATCGCTCCTCGCCGTACAGCAGCGCACCGACGTCAGGTTCGACGTCGAACATGTTTTGCAGCGCTGCCAGGGTGTCACGCGCCTCGGCTTCGTTAATCACGCTCATGGCAAACCCCACGTGAACCAGCACCCACTGTCCAAGGCGCGAAACGCCGTGTTCGTCAGTGCTGCCCACCAGCGTCAGATCGACGTCGCGCAGTACGCCGCAAACCTCAACCTGCGCCTGATTGCCCTCAAGGTGACGAATCTGTCCCGGTACGCCTATGCACATCGTTCTCTCTCCAGCCAGTTCAGCCAGGCGTCCATCCCGGTTCCGTGTGTGGCGGACACCAGCAGGATCTCAATCTCC
Source organism: Pseudomonadota bacterium (assembly GCA_023425455.1). Lineage (GTDB taxonomy): Bacteria > Pseudomonadota > Gammaproteobacteria > Enterobacterales > Enterobacteriaceae > Enterobacter. Next base: position 2,156 of record JAFACP010000020.1, read on the forward strand.
GGGTTAACCTCGCGGGCGCAGGCCAGGCATTTATCGAGGTCAAAATTCAGATAGGGCAGCAGGTCGACCTTGTTCAGCAGCATCAGCGAGGCGGCGGCAAACATATGCGGATATTTCAGCGGCTTGTCTTCCCCCTCCGTGACCGAGAGCACCGCCACTTTATGCCGTTCGCCAAGATCGAAGCCCGCCGGGCACACCAGGTTACCGACGTTTTCAATAAACAGGATACCGTTCTGCGCAAGCTTCAGGCGCGGTGCGGCATCGGCAATCATCTGCGCATCCAGATGACAGCCTTTGCCGGTATTCACCTGAATGGCGGGCGTACCGGTTTCCCGAATGCGTGCGGCGTCGTTAACGGTTTGCTGATCGCCTTCGATCACCGCGCAGGAGACCCGCGTATTCAGGCGTTTTAAGGTCTCCGTGAGCAGGGTTGTCTTTCCGGAGCCGGGGCTTGATACGAGGTTCAGCACCAGCTGCTGG
>JAFACP010000023.1 GCA_023425455.1 Pseudomonadota bacterium
GCTTCAACATTCGCCTGATGGCCAAGACAGATGCCGATAATCGGCAGCTTGCCGCGCATACGGGTCAGCAGTTCCGGCATGCAGCCGGCTTCGCTTGGGGCGCCTGGTCCCGGGGAGAGCATCAGCACCGGGTTTTGCATGGTAGCCAGACGGTCGATCAGCGTCTGCGCCGGAACATGGTTGCGGTAGATAACGACGTTGTGGCCGTTCGCACGCAGCTGATCTGCCAGGTTATAGGTAAAAGAGTCGATATTATCGAGCAGCAGAATGTCAGCCATCAGAACGTCTCCTGTGCATGATGAGCGGTAGCAATGGCGCGCAATACCGCGCGGGCTTTACTGCGAGTTTCGTCAGCTTCAGACTGCGGAACAGAATCAAGAACAATGCCTGCGCCGGCCTGGACGGTGGCAATGCCATCTTCCACGTAAGCCGAGCGGATAACGATGCAGGTATCGAGGTCACCGTGCGCGGTAAAATAGCCTACGGCCCCGCCGTAGCTGCCGCGACGACGCCCTTCGGCGGCGGCGATCAGCTGCATCGCGCGAACCTTTGGCGCGCCGCTCAGGGTGCCCATGTTCATGCAGGCGCGGTAGGCGTGAAGCACGTCGAGATCGCTGCGCAGTTCACCGACCACCCGTGAGACAAGGTGCATCACGAAAGAGTAACGGTCGACTTTGGTTAAATCCGCGACGTAGCGGCTTCCCGGGGTGCAGATACGGGCGAGGTCGTTACGCGCCAGGTCGACCAGCATCAGATGCTCAGACAGCTCTTTGTGATCGGTGCGCATTTCCAGCTCGATACGGCTGTCGAGATCGCGATCCAGCGAGCCGTCGGCGCGACGACCGCGCGGGCGCGTGCCGGCGATGGGGTAAATTTCAATCTGGCGGCTGGTGGCATCGTATTTCAGGGAACTCTCCGGCGAAGCACCGAAGAGGGTGAAGTCATTATCCTGCATAAAGAACATGTACGGGCTTGGGTTGCTCTTTTTCAGTACGTCATAGGCCGCCAGCGGCGACGGGCACGGCAGCGAGAAACGGCGTGACGGTACGACCTGGAAAATTTCCCCGGCGCGGATCGCCTTCTGCATCTGGCGGACGACGGCACCGTACTGGTCGTCTGTCTGGTTGCAGTCACAGGTCATCTGCTCAACGCGCTGGACGGGCAGCGCCGGTGGTTCTTCGGTCATCTGCTGTTGCAGCTGGCTAATGCGCTGCTGCAGACGCTTCTGTTCAGAGGCGGAGGGCGTGAAGAGGCTTGCCTGAATGCGGGTGTACTTTTTCTGATGGTCGATCACCAGCAGCGTTTCGGCCAGGTAGAAACAGTAATCCGGGCAGCGGTTGCCCTGTTCCGTTTCCGGTAAATCTTCAAAGCCCGCAACGAGGTCATAGGCAAACAGCCCGCCGAAGAACATCGCTTCGCGTTCGTTCTCCGGCACTGTCACCAGGTTTTGCAGCAGACGGAAAGCATCAAACACCGACAGCGAGCAGAGGCGGGCGTCTTCGTCCAGCAGCTGGCTAACCGGCGGGAAGTGCAGCACACGCATTTCCGGATGGCGTTCATTTTCGATTCCTGCGGGCAGCGCGGCATCGAGGAGCGGCAGCAGCGCGGCACCATTATCGGAGAGCGCCTTTATGGTGACAGTGTCACCTAAAGCGGTAATCCGCAATGCGCTGTCTACCAGCAGCAGACTTTTGAGGTCGTCTTTACTGTCGATATCGGCAGATTCGAGCAGCAGGGTGGCCGGACGCGCGCCGCAAACCTGATGAAACAGCGCGGTGGGGTTATGGCGATAAGCCGCCTCGCGGGTCAGCAGTTCGAGATGAGGTTTCGCTGTTTGCATTATGTTGTTCTCATTTATTTTGTTCAAAAAAAAGCCCGCTTGGGAGCGGGCCGGGTATCTGTTTGCACTTTGCAGACGTGTGACACTGCCCGATAATCAGGAAGTACGCCACCAGCCGTGCAGAGTGAAGTGTGCTGTCATTTTCAGATACCTTTCTCGTGTGAACTTGCGTACTAGTTAACTGGTTCGATGACCTGTTGTCAACCCTTGATTTCAGAATTTCGTGGCAAGCCGCTATGATAGCGTTTTCGGATATCTCCAACCTGTAACGGGAAGTGCTTTGAGCGATACGACTTACGCCGTGATTTACGATTTACACAGCCACACCCAGGCCTCTGATGGTCTGCTTACGCCCGAAGCGCTAGTCCACCGCGCCGCTGAAATGCGGGTCGGTACGCTGGCGATCACCGATCACGATACCACCGACGCCATTCCGGCGGCGCGTGCCGAGATAGCCCGCAGCGGATTAGCGCTGAATCTGATCCCCGGCGTCGAAATATCTACCCTCTGGGAGAATCATGAAATTCATATTGTCGGTCTCAATATCGATACCGAACATCCGGCACTGCGCGCGTTTTTGCAAGAACAACAGGCGCGTCGTAACCTTCGTGCGCAGCTGATCGGCGAACGGCTGGAGAAGGCGCATATCCCTGGAGCCCTTGAAGGCGCACGGCAGCTTGCCAACGGCGGAGCGGTTACCCGCGGTCATTTTGCCCGTTTTCTGGTGGCTGCCGGTAAGGCGACGACTGTCGCCGACGTCTTTAAACGCTATTTGGCCCGCGGGAAAACCGGATACGTTCCCCCGCAGTGGTGTACAATTAAACAAGCTATTGATGTGATTCATCATTCTGGTGGCAAGGCGGTGCTGGCCCATCCGGGGCGGTATAATCTTTCTGCTAAATGGCTGAAAAGACTGCTGGCGCACTTTGCCGAAAACGGCGGTGAGGCGATGGAAGTCGCCCAGTGCCAGCAGGCACCTAACGAGCGAACGCAGCTGGCAAGCTATGCCCGTCAGTTTGGTCTGCTTGCGTCGCAAGGCTCTGATTTCCACCAGCCTTGCGCGTGGATCGAACTGGGACGCAAGCTCTGGCTTCCGGCCGGGGTTGAGCCGGTCTGGCAGCTCTGGGAACAGCCGCAGCATTCTGAAGAGAGGGAAGTATGAGTCAGTTTTTCTATATCCATCCGGATAACCCGCAGCCGCGTTTAATCAATCAGGCCGTGGAGATCGTCCGCAAAGGTGGGGTGATTGTCTACCCAACCGACTCCGGCTACGCGCTGGGCTGTAAAATTGAAGATAAAGGGGCGATGGAGCGTATCTGCCGCATACGTCAGCTGCCGGACGGGCATAACTTCACCCTGATGTGCCGCGATCTGTCTGAGTTATCGACCTATGCCTACGTTGATAACGTGGCCTTTCGGTTGATCAAAAACAACACCCCCGGCAATTACACCTTCATCCTCAAAGGGACCAAAGAGGTGCCGCGCCGTCTGTTGCAGGAGAAACGCAAAACCATCGGCATGCGCGTCCCGGCAAACCCTATTGCGCAGGCGCTGCTGGAAACGCTCGGTGAACCGATGCTCTCCACCTCGCTAATGCTTCCGGGCAACGAGTTTACCGAATCCGATCCGGAGGAGATTAAAGATCGTCTGGAGAAGGTTGTGGAGCTTATCATCCACGGCGGTTACCTGGGACAGCAACCGACCACTGTCGTCGACCTCACCGAAGATGTGCCGGAAGTCATCCGCGAGGGTGCGGGCGATGTTAAACCTTTCCTG
>JAFACP010000067.1 GCA_023425455.1 Pseudomonadota bacterium
CGCGAGGAGCAGCAGCAGGACGGTGGCGATGATCATCACCGTACGTCGGCCAATCCTGTCGCTAAGCATGCCCGACGGAATAATGGTCAGCGCAAACCCGATGTTTGAAATGACCGCAATCAGCAGCGCCTGGTTAAACCCGGTATGCAGCGCCGACTGCAGGTAGGTCGGCATAATCACCAGATAGGTGTACCCCGCCGCAGACCACACCATTACGCGGCCAATTCCCATGAGTATCGCCTTGAGCGTCTCTACCGGGCGGGCCCGGGCGATAGCTGGTTTTTCCTGCTGCTGGACGAAGCTGGGTGTCTCCTCCATGTTGACGCGCAGCCAGAGGGCCACGGCGCCCATTGGCAGCGCGAGGAAGAACGGGATCCGCCATCCCCAGTCGTGTAGCGCCTCAGGGGAGAGTAGTGCGGAGAGCAGCGCCACAATGCCTGCGCCTGCCAGCAGCCCCAGCGCGACGGTGAAGGACTGCCAGGCGCCGTAAAGACCGCGCTTTCCACGCGGGGCAAACTCGGTCATTAATGAGACGGCACCGCCATATTCACCGCCGGCAAACAGCCCCTGCAGTATGCGCAGCAGGGTGATGATAAGCGGTGCGGCAATGCCGATGCTAGCGTACACCGGTACAAGACCGATAGCGGCGGTGGCGAGCGTCATCAACACCAGCACGATAATCAGCGTCGGCTTACGCCCTATTTTGTCGCCGATACGACCAAACACAATCGCGCCCAGCGGGCGGAAGAAGAAGGCGATCGCAAACGAAGCATAGGTGAGGATCAGGCTGGTCAGCCCCGCCTCGCCTTCCAGCTGGAAGAAGTTGCGGGCCATGACGGTTGCCAGAAAACCGTAAACCGCAAACTCGTACCATTCGATGAAATTGCCAATCGATCCTGCAATTAACGCCCGCTTATGCGCCTCCGGCGCAAAATGTGTAGATGGCATAGCGATTCTCACTGGAAGAGGGTAAGAATAAATTATTCAATAAAAGCGCAGGCATAAAATTGTTTATTCTTATGTTCTGTGAGCTATTTCACGAATGAACGCCAGCGGATCGCCGCCCTGTGACCTTACTCCCATGCAGCACCTCCCCGTCCTGTCCATACTTACCTTCATTCCATTGAAGGAGGGACGCAAGATGCACTGGCAGACGCATACCGTTTTTAATCAGCCTGTACCGCTCTCGAACAGTAACCTTTTTCTCTCTGACTGCGCGCTGTGCGATGCCGTGGAGCGCGAAGGGGCAGAGTGGGATAAGGAGCTCCTCGCCAGCATCGGGCAGCAGCTGGGGACGGCGGAGTCACTGGAGCTGGGCAGGCTGGCGAACGTTAATCCGCCGGAGCTGCTTCGTTACGATGCCACGGGCGAGCGGCTGGACGACGTGCGTTTTCACCCGGCATGGCACCTGCTGATGCAGGGACTCTGCGCTAACCGGGTACACAACCTGGCGTGGGAAGAGCAGGCCCGCAAAGGCGCTTTTGTCGCCCGGGCGGCGCGTTTTGTGCTTCATGCGCAGGTGGAGGCAGGCACGCTTTGCCCGGTGACCATGACCTTTGCCGCCACGCCGCTGCTGCAGCAGGCTCTCCCCGCGCTCTTTAAGGGGTGGCTGACACCGTTACTGAGCGATCGTTACGACCCGCACCTGGCGCCCGGTGGGCAGAAGCGCGGCGTGCTGATTGGCATGGGGATGACGGAAAAGCAGGGCGGCTCTGATGTGCTCAGCAATACGACCCGGGCAGAAAAATGCGCCGACGGAAGCTACCGCCTGCTGGGCCACAAATGGTTTTTCTCGGTGCCGCAAAGCGACGCGCATCTGGTGCTGGCGCAGGCTAAAGGGGGCTTGTCCTGCTTCTTTGTTCCGCGCTTTTTACCCGACGGGCAGCGTAATGCCATTCGTCTGGAACGCCTGAAAGACAAGCTGGGTAACCGCGCCAACGCCAGCAGCGAAGTGGAGTTTCTCGAGGCATCCGGCTGGCTGCTGGGCGAGGAGGGCGAAGGGGTGCGGCAGATCCTCAAAATGGGTGGGCTGACGCGCTTCGACTGCGCGCTTGGCAGCCACGGGTTGATGCGACGTGCGCTATCGGTAGCGCTGTACCACGCCCATCAGCGGCAAACCTTCGGTAAAAATCTGGTCGATCAGCCCCTGATGCGCCAGGTACTCAGCCGCATGGCGCTGATGCTGGAGGGACAAACCGCGCTGCTGTTCCGGCTCGCACGTGCGTGGGATCAGCGCGACGATGCAGGGCAGGCCTGCTGGGCCAGGCTGTTTACGCCGGCGGCAAAATACAGCATCTGCAAGGCCGGGATCCCGTTTGTCGCAGAGGCGATGGAGGCGCTGGGAGGAACAGGCTACTGCGAAGAGAGCGAGCTTCCCCGTTTGTACCGGGAAATGCCGGTGAACAGTATCTGGGAAGGTTCCGGCAACATTATGTGCCTCGACGTACTGCGCGTGCTGACAAAACAGCCGGGAGTGGCTGAACTGCTTGCCGACGATTTCGCGCAGGTTAAAGGCCAGGATCGGCACTTTGACCGCAGCTGGCGACAGCTCCAGCAGAAGCTGCGCAAGCCGCAGGAAGCTCAGGGGCGGGAGATTACGCATCAGCTGTACCTGCTGGGTGCTGGCAGCCAGATGTTGCGCCACGCGTCGCCGCCGGTGGCGCAGGCCTGGTGCCGCATGATGCTGGATGCGCGCGGCGGCTCGCTCATCAGCGAGCAGGTCCAGAGCGACCTGCTGCTGCGCGCCACGGGCAGGGTCGGCTAACTTTTCAGCTGGAACAGGCTCACCAGCTGGGTGAGGTGTGAGCCTTTCTCGCGCAGCGAGTGCGCGGTTTGTTCGCTGCGCGACACGCGGTCAGCGTTAATGTGCGAGGCTTCGCCAATGTGCGTCATGGCCAGGTTCACCTGGCCGATGCCCGCAGATTGTTCGCGGGAAGCATGGTTAATCTCGGTCACCAGCTGGCTGATGTTATCGATATGAGTGATGATGCTGTCCATCGCCAGCCGCGTCTGCTCCGACAGCGCGTGACCTTCGCTCACCTTGTTGAGCGTGTCGCCAATCAGCTGTTCAATCTCCTTCACCGCGTTGGCGCTCCGTGCCGCAAGCGCCCGTACCTCCTGTGCCACCACGGCGAAACCTTTGCCGTGCTCGCCCGCGCGCGCCGCCTCAACCGCAGCGTTAAGCGCCAGAATGTTGGTCTGAAAAGCGATCGACTCAATCACCCGGGTAATATCTTCGATACGTTTTGAGGCGTCACGAATATCGTCCATGGTTGCCACCGCGTGGGTGACCGTCTCTCCGCCCTGATGAACCGCGCGCGAAGTCTCGCCAACCAGCTGCTGAGTCTGTTCCATGTTGGCCGCATTTTGCTGCACGGTGGCCGCCAGCTGCTCCATGCTGGCCGAGGTCTCTTCCACGCTGCTGGCCTGCTTGTTGATCTGCTCTGAGATCTCCCCGCTGTCGGAGGCCAGCGCATTGGTTCCCATATGGATCTCGCCTGCGGCCTCCCGTACCTGCAGGACGATCTTCTGGAGCCCGCCGCCGATACCGTTGATGGCGGAAATGAGCTGGCCAACCTCATCCTGACGGGTGACCGCAAGCCGGGTGCGCAGATCGCCTGCCGCATACTGGCGGGCAAGGTGGATCACATCGCGCAGCGGACGGGTCAACATGCGGCGAATGATAATGACGAACAGACCGGCGAAGAGCGCAGACAAGAGGAGGCCCGCCAGCAGGAAGCGGTCGCGCAGGGTGGTCACGCTGGCGAGAAGCTTCGCTTTATCGACTTCGCCGACGATGGTCCAGTTCCAGCCGGGGAGCGGCGTGTAGGCCATTTTCAGCGTGCGGCCATCGGCGCTTTCGCGCTCCAGAGTGCCGGATTTGTCGCTTAATAACCGTTGCTGGATCGCGCTATCCCACGTCGGCAGCTTCCCTTCGTCCTGAGGGTGGAACAGGTATTGCCCGCGGGTTTTTCCGGTGCTGCGATCGAGCACGAAGAAGTGGCCGCTTTCTCCCAGGCGGCGGTTCAGGATTTTTTCACGCATCACCCCCCAGGAGCGGGTGATATCCACGCCAACAAAGATGATCCCGATGAGCTGGCCGTCCGCGTTTTTAACCGGCTGATACTGCGTGATATAGCGCTTGCCGAACAGCAGCGCCAGGCCGCGATAGACCTCACCTTTACTGGCGGCGGCAAATGCCGGGCTGGCGGTGTCAAGAACCGTGCCCATTGCGCGGTCGCCATTCTCTTTGCGCAGGGAGGTGGCCACGCGGATAAAGTCATTGCCGCTGCGCACAAACAGCGTCGAGATCGCGCCCGTGCGGCTCAGGAAATCGTCAGAGAGGTTATTGTTTTCATGCAGATCGGTTTCGCCTCCCTTCAGCAGAGGGACGGTTAACCCGTTGATTGTCCGGCTCTGGCTGTCGTCGACATTCAGCGGCTGAGGCAGAAAAGTGGTGAACAGCCGGGTGTAGCTTTCCACCTCTTCGCTCAGGCTGGTATTAAACATTTGCACCATATCCACCATCCCGGCGGACTGATTATGCAGATCTTCGACCGCGAGGGCTTCCAGCTGCTGGCTGGCTTTATGGCTGAGCAGAAACGTGAAAAACAGGAACAGGATCGCGACGCTCACGCCAGTAAGCAGCGATAGCTTAGTGCCCAGACCCGCACGGCGGAAAAAATTGATCATAAATTGCTCATTATTGAAAAGGTATGGTTTTTCAACGGCAGAGCGGAGATAACATTTACCTCATTAATGTAACTAAATGTTATCAATTTGTTTTAGAAGGGTTTTGTTGAAGATAAAATATTTGCAAAAACGAAAAGCCACTAAAAGTAAGTGGCTTTTATCATGAGGTATTACACGTAGAGAATCGCCTGTACCCGCCAGTGGTCAACATGGTTATCTTCCTGCATCTGGATGATGCGATACCAGGAAGCGCCCTGCTCATCGGCCTTTAATGCAACGACACGTTCAACATCTTGCGGGCTCCCCGAAATATTACTTACGGAGATCTGGCCAATTTCATTCAGACCCGTCACGCAGTCCGCACTCGCGAATTCCGCTGACTGTGCGGTGGTGCTCACCAGGCCCGCTGAGAGCAACAGAGAGGTCAAAGCAATAGTTCGTTTCATTGTCAGCTCCATTTCACATATCTCCGGTATCCGCCGGGCAATCCTTCGCAAATAAACTCACTTCCATTGTCGCGGGCATGGAGTTTATTGTGGACAGGAAAATGTCTATGGACGCAAAGCAGTGTAAATGTCGTTCAAATGATGACCATCACTTACGGTATAAAATCGCCTGTGAGTACCACTGTCCCGTAATGATGGTTTCGTCCACCATGATGATGACGTAATAATCTGCTTTAGCGGCGACGGCTTGCGCTTTTATGGCCTCTTGCGCATCATCCGGTGAACCACGAACAAGCGCAGAGACGGTGCCCATTCGCTGTAACCCCTCCGTCTGATTGCGACGAATTTCCTGCGGGTGATCGGCGACAGGGGGAGCAGGCTGCGGCGTTCCCTGCAGCGCGCTACAGCCGCTGAGCAGAGAAATCAACAATAAAGCAGCAAGCCTGCGCATAACCATATCTCTTTTCCTGATAGCCATAGTGTAGTTGTCTGTGAATTTAGTTTTGGGGGAATGTTCCCGAAATGTTATCTGGGCCGTCATTTTCGAATGAAAATAGTCAGAAAGCGTAACCCAGTTCTCAACATTATGAATCATCCATTAGCACAGGATAGACAATGATTGAACTTGAAACACGACGTCTTGGCGAGCACGAAATTTTACACGCCTTTCCGGCGGGAAAAGGTGCGCAACCTTTACCGGTGATTGTTTTTTATCATGGGTTTACTTCATCAAAACTGGTGTATAGCTATTTCGCCGTGGCTCTGGCTCAGGCTGGTTTCCGCGTGGTCATGCCCGATGCGCCCCAACACGGGGCGCGGTTTACGGGCGATGAGCGCGCTCGTCTCGGGCAGTTCTGGCAAATACTGCACGGCAGTCTGAGCGAGTTCGCCGGGCTGCGCGAGGCGTTATATCAGGCCGGGCTGGTGGCCGATACGCGGCTTGCGGTCGCGGGAGCATCAATGGGCGGCATGACGGCGCTGGGGATCATGCGCCGCCACCCGGAGGTGAAATCGGTGGCCTGTCTGATGGGCTCTGGTT
>JAFACP010000087.1 GCA_023425455.1 Pseudomonadota bacterium
GATCATCGGTCATATGTTTGACAAGGCGCGCAGCCGCAAAATGGCCTGGTTTGCCAACCAGCGCGACCGCCAGGCGCTCTTTTTCTCCACCACCTTTGAGGTGATGGGACACCTGACCAAGTCCAAAGGGCGCGTGACCGAAGCGGACATTCAGGTCGCCAGCGTTTTTATGGATCGCATGAACCTGCACGGTGAATCCCGCGTCGCAGCGCAGAATGCGTTTCGCATCGGTAAATCGGATAACTATCCCCTGCGGGAAAAAATGCGTCAGTTCCGCAGTATCTGCTTCGGACGTTTTGATTTAATTCGGATGTTTCTGGAGATCCAGATCCAGGCCGCGTTTGCTGACGGCTCGCTGCATCCGAATGAACGGGACGTGCTCTATGTCATCGCCGAAGAGCTGGGGATCTCACGTATTCAGTTCGATCAATTCCTGCGCATGATGCAGGGCGGCGCGCAGTTCGGCGGTGGTTATCAGCAGCAATCGTCCGGCGGCGGCTGGCAGCAGGCGCAACGCGGGCCGACGCTGGAAGATGCCTGCAACGTTCTTGGCGTGAAGCCAACGGATGATGCCACAACCATTAAACGCGCTTACCGCAAGCTGATGAGTGAACACCATCCGGATAAGCTGGTCGCCAAGGGGTTACCGCCAGAAATGATGGAGATGGCGAAACAGAAAGCGCAGGAAATTCAGAAAGCGTACGAGCTCATTAAAGAGCAGAAAGGCTTTAAGTAATATTGCAGGCCCGACAGCGTCGGGCCTGTTTCTTTCAGAAGTCGGATGGCGCGTTGAAGGTCATCGCATTGCCAAAGACCGGATGGGTAATGGTCAGCGTCCAGGCATGGAGCTGCAGCCGCGGTGCCCGCGCCAGCGCCTCGGGCGGCGCGTAGAAACGGTCTCCCAGGATCGGGTGGCCCATCGCAAGCATATGCACGCGCAGCTGGTGCGAGCGCCCGGTAATCGGCTTAAGCAACACCCGCGCGGTGTTATCCGGCGCATACTCCAGTACTTCATACCCGGTTTGCGCGGCTTTGCCGGTTTCATAGCAGACCTTCTGCTTAGGCCGGTTTGGCCAGTCGCAAATCAGCGGTAAATCCACCAGTCCTTCCGCCTTCTCCGGGTGCCCCCAGACGCGCGCAACGTACTGCTTTTTCGGCTCGCGTTCGCGGAACTGACGCTTCAGCTCACGCTCTGCCTCTTTATTCAGCGCCACCACAATCACGCCGCTGGTGGCCATATCCAGGCGATGAACGGATTCCGCCTGCGGATAATCGCGCTGAATGCGCGTCATCACGCTGTCTTTATGTTCATCAAGACGCCCGGGGACCGACAACAAACCGCTCGGTTTGTTGACCACCATAATGTGCTGATCCTGATACAGAATGACCAGCCAGGGGTCCGTCGGAGGATTGTAGGGCTCCATTACCATCTTGTGCTCCGCTTACTGATGCGTGACGACGATAAGACGCAGGGCATCCAGACGCCAGCTCGCCTGATTCAGGCTTTCCAGCACCTGCTGGCGGTTGCTTTCGATCGCTGCCAGCTCATCGTCACGGATATTCGGGTTCACCGCTTTTAGCGCTTCCAGACGGGAAAGCTCTGCAGAGAGTTTCTCATCCGCTTCAGCGCGCGCGGCATCAATCAGTACCCGGGCCGCTTTTTCGGCCTGGGTTTCACCCAGTTGCAGAATCGCGTGGACGTCCTGCTGAACGGCGTTGACCAGCTTACTGCCGGTATGGCGGTTGACCGCGCTGAGCTGACGGTTAAAGCTCTCAAACTCGACCTGACCGGCGAGGTTGGTGCCGTTTTTATCCAGCAGCAGACGCACCGGCGTTGGCGGCAGGAAACGGGTCAGCTGCAGTTGCTTCGGCGCCTGCGCTTCCACAACGTAGATCAGCTCCAGCAGCAGCGTGCCGACAGGCAGGGCCTTATTTTTCAGCAGCGAAATGGTGCTGCTGCCGGTATCGCCGGAGAGGATCAGATCCAGCCCGTTGCGGATGAGCGGGTGCTCCCAGGTAATGAACTGCGCGTCCTCGCGGGACAGGGCCACGTCACGCTCAAAAGTAATGGTGCAGCCATCTTCCGGCAGACCCGGGAAGTCCGGCACCAGCATGTGATCGGACGGGGTCAGGACGATCATGTTCTCGCCGCGATCGTCCTGGTTGATCCCGACAATGTCGAACAGGTTCATCGAGAAGCTGATCAGGCTGGTATCGTCATCCTGCTCTTCGATACTTTCGGCAAGCGCCTGCGCTTTTTCGCCGCCGTTCGAGTGGATCTCCAGCAGTCGGTCACGACCCTGCTCCAGCTGCGCCTTCAGCGCGTCATGTTGTGCACGACAGGATGTGATCAGATCGTCAAACCCTTCGGTCTCTTCCGGCGCCGCCAGATAGCCGATCAGATCGCTATGCACCCGGTCGTAAATCGCGCGGCCCGTCGGGCAGGTATGTTCGAAGGCGTCCAGACCTTCGTGGAACCAGCGTACCAGAACCGACTGAGCGGTTTTCTCCAGGTACGGCACATGGATCTGAATATCGTGCGCCTGACCAATACGATCCAGACGGCCAATACGTTGTTCCAGCAGATCCGGGTTAAACGGCAGATCGAACATCACCAGGTTGCTGGCGAACTGGAAGTTACGGCCTTCAGAACCAATCTCGGAGCACAGCAGAACCTGCGCACCGCTGTCCTCTTCGCCGAACCACGCCGCGGCGCGGTCGCGTTCCACAATCGACATTCCTTCATGGAATACCGCAGCACGAATGCCTTCACGCTCGCGCAGAACCTGCTCCAGCTGCAGCGCAGTGGCGGCTTTCGCGCAAATGACCAGCACCTTCTGAGAACGGTGAGCGGTGAGATAGCCCATCAGCCACTCAACGCGCGGATCGAAGTTCCACCAGGT
>JAFACP010000210.1 GCA_023425455.1 Pseudomonadota bacterium
CGGGCCATTCACCGGCACCCGCGCATTTATGCGCTCGGCGAGCGTCACATAGCCTTCGTACGGCACAATCTGGTAGGCCGTATGGGTAAAGGCCTGGAGTTGTTTTTCGATGGCGGCGATGACTTTAGGATGGCGATGCCCGGTGTTAAGCACGGCGATCCCGGCCGCGAAGTCGATATATTCGTTGCCTTCAATATCCCACACCGTGGCATTTTCCGCTTTATCGGCATAAAAGTTACACATGACGCCGATGCCGCGTGGCGTCGCCTGTAAACGCCGGTCGTTCAGTTCGTTATTTTTCACCCTGTCCCCCTGAGAAATTCGCCTGCTTAGCGCATCTGTAAGTGTTTGCCAGAGAGGATGAATTCGCCAGAGCGGGGGATAAAAAAACAAAACCCCCGGACTTTCATCCAGGGGTTCTCGGTGGACTTCGCGGCGATTACGCTTCGATAGCGGCGCGAAGTTTTTTCATGGCGTTCTTTTCAAGCTGACGCACACGTTCAGCGGAAACGCCGTAGCGGTCGGCCAGCTCCTGCAGCGTGGACTTGTTATCTTCGTCCAGCCAGCGAGCGCGGATAATGTCCTGACTACGCTCATCCAGGCCTTCCATCGCCCAGGTCAGTTTGTTGGCGGCCTGATCTTCCCAGTTATCCTCTTCGATGCCTTCAGCAAAGTTCGAGGATTTGTCCTGCAGATACAGTACCGGCGCCATCGGCTGCCCGTCAGAGGCATCGTCATCGGAAGACATGTCAAAGGTCATGTCCTGCGCAGCCATACGGGATTCCATCTCACGCACGTCTTTGCTGGTTACACCCAGCTCGCGCGCCACCATTTCAACCTCATCCTGATTAAACCAGCCGAGACGCTGCTTGGTTTTACGCAGGTTGAAGAACAGTTTGCGTTGCGCTTTTGTCGTGGCGACTTTCACGATACGCCAGTTACGCAGAACGTACTCGTGAATTTCAGCTTTGATCCAGTGCACGGCGAAGGAGACCAGTCGCACACCCACTTCCGGGTTAAAGCGACGTACAGCCTTCATCAGACCGATATTGCCTTCCTGAATCAAGTCTGCCTGCGGCAGGCCATAGCCCGCATAATTACGAGCAATGTGAACAACAAAGCGCAGGTGAGACAGGATCAGCTTTTTCGCTGCATCCAGATCGCCCTGGTAATGCAGCTTTTCCGCCAGCTCCTTTTCTTCCTCAGCCGTCAACATCGGCCAGGTGTTTGCAGCCCGGATATAGGATTCCAGGTTACCAACAGGGGCTAAAGCTAAAGTTTGCATTTCTTTGGTCATTCATTCCTCTCAATATTTCTTCTGGTCCAGGTTGTCCCCGTCAGGCAACAACCATGCCAAAGCGTTTGAGCAACGAGATTAGCATTCACTCTTTTATCAGACAGTGATTTTATCCACAAGTTCCAGGTGCAACGGTGAATAAATTACGCACAAAATGTGACATGAAGATGATAGTGCGGGGGAAGAGGCAACAGGGACTCTTTCCCTGCAGAGCGAACAATTCGGTGCAGGGAAAGATTATATCACGCTTTTATTAGTCGGGAGTAAAGTGACGTAAATGTTGTACCGTCGCCAGCCAGGCAGCGACCCAGCCAATCATCGAGCAGACCAGCAGCAACAGCAGGCACTCATCGAACCCTAAGCCGCTGATATCAAATTTGGTGCCGAAAACCTGCGCCACATCAGTGACGGCAGACGACAGGCGCATCACCAAAATTTCTGACAAAATCAATGAAAGAAATGCGCCGGAAAAGCCCAGCAATGCGCCACCGTACAGGAACGGGCGGAGGATAAATCCATCCGTCGCGCCAATCAGTTTTTGCACGTTGATGGTGTCACGTCGGGCAAAGATGCTCAGCCGTACGCTGTTGCCGATGACGAGGAAGACCGCCGCCACCATCAGCACACCGATCATCGCCGCGACGCGTCCTACCAGCCCGGTCAGCGCCGACAGGCGCGCAAACCAGCTGTCGTCCATCCGTACCTCGTCGATTCCGTTGATACGGGTAAGGCGGTCACGCAAGGTGTTCAGCGAATCCGTGCCCTGAAAATCCAGTTTCGGGATCACCACCGCCACGGCCGGCAGTGGGTTCTCTTCCAGCATATCGAGCGCTCCGCCAAATCCGGACCAGTTACGGAACTCGCCCAGCGCTTCGTCACGCGACAGATAGTTCACTTTCTCCACGCCCTGTTCGGCCTGGATCTGTCCCACCACCTGCGCCGCCGCGTTGTCATCGAGCGCTTTATCCAGATACACCGTAATTTGCGGAGAAGGATAATACTGCGACGCCGCCTGGTTGACGTTCTTGTAGACCATATAACAGACGCTTGGCAGCGTGAGGGAGATAGCAATCACCATCACCGTCAGGAATGTCGCCAGCGGTTTGCTTTTCAGATCCTGCAGGGCTCCGTGGAAGGCGTAACGCACCTGCTCGTTAAAGACGTTGGTTTTACGCGAATTAGGCCTTGGCGACGCTTTTGCGCGCTTTGGCGTATTCCGGTTGCCGTCACCACCGCCCTGCGGCTTACGGAAACGGTCAAACCGGTTTCCGAACTGACGAATCTGGTTCATTGCTTCACGCTTGTTCACCGTGGCCTCCGTGCAAATGCCCGTCGCTCAGCGTCAGCATGCGGTACGAACGACGGGAGATAAGCCCAATATCGTGCGTCGCCATCAGGACTGTCACCCCAACGCGGTTAAACTCCTCAAACAGACGTAAAATCCCTTCGGACAGAGCCTCATCCAGGTTACCGGTTGGTTCATCCGCCAGCAGTACGGCAGGTTTGTTCACCACCGCGCGGGCAATTCCCACACGCTGCTGTTCCCCGCCGGAGAGCTGGATCGGGAAGCTTTTCGCTTTGTCCAGCAGGCCCACTTTGTCCAGCGCCGCGGAGACGCGACGACGAATATCGTCATAGCTGGCACCGGCAATGATCAGCGGGATCGCCACGTTATCGAACACCGTGCGATCCATCAGCAGGTGGTGATCCTGGAAAATCATGCCGATCTGGCGACGCAGGAACGGCACTTCGCGATTCTTCAGACGGCTAATATCGTGGCCGCTGAACCAGATTTTCCCGGCGCTTGGCCGTTCGATCCCACAGATAAGCTTGAGCAAGGTACTTTTCCCCGCGCCGGAATGGCCCGTCAGGAATGCCATCTCGCCTGGCTGCAGGTGGAATGTCACTCCCTGCAGCGCTTGTCTCCCGCCGAGATAGGCCTTGCTGACGTGTTCAAAGCGAATCATTGTTAATCCTCTCGGGCAAATAGTGCCTCAATAAAGTCGTCCGCTTTAAACGGACGTAAATCCTCAATACGCTCGCCCACACCGATGTAACGGATAGGGATCCCGAACTGATCGGCCACGGAGAAGATCACCCCACCCTTGGCTGTACCGTCCAGTTTGGTCAGCGTAATTCCTGTCAGTCCTACCGCTTCATGGAACAATTTCGCCTGGCTAATGGCGTTCTGTCCGGTGCTGGCATCGATGGTCAACATCACTTCATGCGGAGCATCTTCATCCAGCTTTTTCATCACCCGAACAATCTTCTTCAGCTCTTCCATCAGGTGCGATTTGTTCTGCAAACGCCCGGCGGTATCAGCAATCAGAACATCCACGTCACGCGCCTTTGCCGCCTGAATGGCGTCAAAGATGACGGAGGCGGAATCCGCACCGGTATGCTGCGCAATCACCGGAATATTATTGCGCTGACCCCAGACCTGCAGCTGCTCGACCGCCGCAGCACGGAAGGTATCGCCCGCTGCCAGCATCACCGACTTGCCCTGCGCTTCAAACTGGCGCGCCAGCTTGCCGATGGTCGTGGTTTTACCCACGCCGTTCACGCCAACCATCAGAATAACAAATGGCGTTTTGCCTTCAATATTAAGCGGTTCATCAACTTTTGCGAGAATATCGCCCATCTCGTCTTTCAGCAGGCCGTACAACGCTTCAGCGTCGCGCAGCTGTTTGCGGCTGGCGCCTTCCGTCAGACTGGTGATGATCTTGCGCGTGGTTTCCACACCCACGTCGGCGATCAGCAGCTGCTCTTCCAGCTCTTCGAACAGATCGTCGTCGATCTTTTTGCCGCGGAACAGACTGATAAATCCGGAACCGAGGTTTTCTTTGGTTTTCAGCAGGCTGCGCTTCAGTCGCGCGAAGAACCCCTCTTTCGTTGGTTTTTCCTGCTCCTGAATGATCGGCCCTTCGCCCTGCTCTTCCAGCGGCTCAACGGTCACGGCCTCTTCGGCGACGACGGCTGCCAGCGCTTGCGCCTCCAGCTCTTCATCGGTCAGCTCAGGTTCGTTTTCCGCCTCTTCTTCCACCGCCGCGACAATGTCCACGGGTTCGGCTTCGGCCTGCCACTCTTCGGCAGACACCTCTGCCACGTTGACCTCTTCCGGCAGCGGCAGCGCTTCATGTTCAATCACCTGCGGAATTTCGCCAGCCCCGACGCGCTCATCAGCCATCACGGGCTCGGATTTGTCGCTCTGCTGAACCTGCTCAGTAACGTCAACCACCTCTTCAGCAAAGGCCTCTGTTTCCTCTTTGCTGTGCGCAGGCTCTTCCGCGTCGACTATCGCAGCAGTTTCAACCGCTGTTTCAGGCTGCGATGGCGCCTCAACGGCTTGCTGTTCTTCGATTTTCTGTTCTGTTTCTTGCTCTTTTTCACCGAAGCCCAGCCAGGAAAAGAAGCCACGTTTTTTTTGTTTTGCCATCTGCGACTACACTCCTCGCGGCGCTATATACATGGAAGCTAAAAAAATGATGAAATAGTCTAACACTTTACTTAATTGACATCACCGCCCGCAATCGCAGGCCAATTGTTAACAGAGCTTTCCTGAAATGAAGAAACCCAACCGTGCCTCAGCCGGTCAGATTCGTATTATCGGCGGTCAGTGGCGAGGCCGGAAATTACCGGTGCCGGACAGCCCCGGCCTGCGCCCCACCACCGACCGTGTGCGAGAAACCCTCTTTAACTGGCTCGCGCCGTCGATGGTGGACGCTCGCTGTCTTGACTGCTTCGCCGGCAGCGGCGCCTTAGGGCTGGAGGCGCTGTCGCGCTATGCGGCCAGCGCAACGCTGCTGGAAATGGAGCACAGCGTTGCCCGGACGTTGCAGCAAAACCTGGCCACCCTGAAGGCCGCCAACGCCAAAGTGGTCAACACCAACACGCTCACTTTTCTTGCGCAGCCGGGTACGCCACATGATGTGGTCTTTGTTGATCCGCCGTTCCGTAAAGGTCTGCTGGAGGAGACGTTATCCCTGCTGGAGCAGAATGGCTGGCTGGCAGATGACGCGCTGATTTACGTTGAAAGCGAAGTCGAAAAGGGTTTGCCGCCGGTGCCGGTTCACTGGGATCTGCACCGTGAGAAAGTAGCCGGTCAGGTCGCTTATCGTTTGTATCATCGTCAGGCTCAAGGAGAATCCGATGCCGGTACTGATTAATCTGGGACGTTTGCTGATGCTGGGGGTTTGGGCATTTCTGCTGCTGAACCTGGTTCACCCCTTCCCGCGGCCGATGAATATTTTCGTCAACGTTGCGTTTATTTTTACCAGCTTCATGCATGCCCTGCAGATGGTGATGCTAAAAAACGGTCTGCCTAAAGATGGCCCGCAAATGACCGGCTGGCAGCAGCTCCGGGTGTTTATTTTCGGCGTGTTTGAACTGCTGGTGTGGATGAAAAAATTTAAAGCACAGGCAAAAAAGTAACCTGCCTGCCGTCGCCCGGTCAGCACCACGCGACCGGGCGTTCATTTACGGCTCAGGTGTAAATGCTTCAAAGCGCGAGCCTTTATAGCTCAGCGTCCCTGCTTCGCCCACCGTCAGCTGATGATACTGCGACGCCTCCAGGCGAAACGTCATCTCCAGCCCGCCGTTTTGCGGCCTGAAGCTGGCTTCATAGCGCATCAGAGAACCGGCAGGCGCCACCTGTTGCTGCCGTGAACGACGGTCGTTCAGCACCTTTTCACGTTTATGACTTACCACCACCCGTTTTTGCAAAAGCGGTGCCGCGTCGTTCACGGCCTTTTCCCGGCGCTGCTGCACAAAACGAAATGATGCGGCAATCACGATAATCGCTACCACAACAATGAAAAAAAGCGGCATCTTACTCACTGGGCTATTCCATCAGATTAGGCGGAATTCAGGATACCTTGCTTTCCACGGCATTGCCAAACGCCGTCCGGCATCACTACACTGGATCAGAAACTGAATATTCAGCCGTAACAGATACAGGGAGTTCATATGCTTTGGTCATTTATCGCTGTCTGTTTTTCCGCATGGCTCTATGTCGATGCGTCCTACCGTGGCCCTGCCTGGCAGCGCTGGTTGTTTAAACCCGTCACGCTGCTGCTGTTACTGCTGCTGGCCTGGCAGGCACCGATGTTCAACGCGGTCAGTTACCTGGTTCTGGCGGGACTCTGCGCCTCGCTCATGGGTGACGCGCTGACCCTGCTGCCGCGTCAGCGTCTGCTGTATGCCATCGGCGCATTTTTCCTCTCGCATCTGCTGTACACCATCTACTTCGCCAGCCAGATGACGCTGTCGTTTTTCTGGCCGCTACCGCTGGTGCTGCTGGTCATTGGCGCACTGTGGATAGCGGTGATCTGGACACGTCTGGAGGAGATGCGCCTGCCGATTTGTACCTTTATTGCCATGACGCTGGTGATGGTGTGGCTGGCAGGCGAGCTGTGGTTCTTCCGCCCGACGTCGCCGGCGATGTCCGCATTCTTTGGCGCCGCCCTGCTGCTTATCAGCAATATCGTCTGGCTGGGTAGCCATTATCGTGGACGTTTCCGTGCCGATAACGCCATTGCGGCCGCCTGTTACTTTGCCGGGCACTTCCTGATCGTGCGCTCGCTGTATATCTAAATAGCGCTTGACTCTGGAGTCGACTCCAGAGTGTATGCTGCGGTTAATGAGAAGATTATCATTACCGGAGACTGCCATGTCGACTCCAGAAACACCTAAAAAAATCCCACAATTCTCGACACTTAAGCTCAGCCCGGCCCCCGAAAAAGAGGCGTGCTGCTGCGAAGGCGCATGCGAAACGCAAAGCGCGCCGCCGCGGCCAGAGAAGGGCAATCGCTACAGCTGGGTGGTCAACGGCATGGATTGCGCAGCCTGTGCCCGCAAGGTTGAAAACGCGGTTAAACAGGTGCCGGGCGTCAGCCATGTGCAGGTGCTGTTTGCCACAGAGAAGCTGCTGGTCAGCGCCGACGGCGACGTAAGCGCCCGGGTGGAAGCTGCCGTCAGCAGCGCCGGTTACAGCCTGCGAACCGAAACGACGGCAGGTGAAAAAACCTCCTTTGTGCGCGAAAATCTGCCCCTCATTACCCTCATCGTGATGATGCTCCTGAGCTGGGCGCTGGAACGCGCTAACCACCCGCTCGGCAATCTGGCGTTTATCGCCACCACGCTGGTCGGGCTTTTCCCGATTGCCCGCCAGGCGCTGCGGCTGATGAAAAGCGGCAGCTGGTTTGCTATCGAAACCCTGATGAGCGTAGCGGCGACGGGGGCGTTGTTTATTGGCGCGACGGCGGAAGCCGCGATGGTGCTGCTGCTGTTCCTGGTCGGCGAACGTCTTGAGGGCTGGGCCGCCAGCCGCGCGCGCCAGGGCGTCAGCGCACTGATGGCGTTAAAACCGGAAACCGCCCCCCGGATACGTAACGGCACGCGCGACACGGTCGCCATTGCCGCACTGCGACCCGGCGATGTCATTGAAGTCGCCGCGGGTGGACGACTGCCTGCGGATGGCGCGCTACTCACTCCCACCGCCAGCTTTGATGAAAGCGCCCTGACGGGGGAGTCGATCCCCGTGGAACGCGAAGCGGGCGAAAAGGTGCCCGCAGGCGCAACCAGCGTTGACAGGCTGGTCCAGCTTACGGTGCTGTCGGAACCGGGCGACAGCGCCATTGACCGTATTCTTAAGCTGATTGAAGAGGCCGAAGAGCGTCGCGCCCCGGTCGAGCGTTTTATCGATCGCTTCAGCCGGATTTACACCCCTGCCATTATGTTTGTCGCGCTGCTGGTTACCCTTGTTCCGCCGCGGCTGTTTAACGCGCCGTGGGAAGCATGGATATACAAAGGCCTGACGCTGCTGCTGATCGGCTGCCCGTGCGCGCTGGTGATCTCCACCCCGGCGGCGATAACCTCGGGTCTGGCCGCGGCGGCACGTCGCGGCGCGCTGATAAAAGGCGGCGCGGCGCTGGAACAGCTCAGCCAGATACAGCATATCGCCTTTGATAAAACCGGGACGCTCACCGTGGGCAAGCCCCAGCTCACCGCGATTTATCCGCAGCAGATCGGCGAAAACGAACTGCTGATGCTCGCCGCCGCGGTGGAACAAGGTTCCACTCACCCGCTGGCGCAGGCGATAGTGCGTGAAGCCCGCTCCCGCGGTCTGGCCATCCCCGAGGCGAATGCCCAACGTGCGCTGGTGGGGTCCGGTATTGAGGCCGACGTTGGCGGGCAAAACGTGCGCATTGTTGCGGCGGATAAATACCCGGCACCAGCTCTCAGCCAGCAGATTCAGATGCTGGAGCAGGCAGGACAAACCGTGATTATCGTCGTGCAAAACGACGTAGTGAAAGGCGTGCTGGCGCTACGCGACACCCTGCGAGACGATGCGCAAGCGGCGATCGCGGCGCTTCATCAGTTGGGTATTCAGGGAGTGATCCTGACCGGGGATAACCCGCGTGCGGCGGCGGCGATAGCCGGCGAACTGGGGCTGGACTTCCGCGCCGGCTTACTGCCTGAAGATAAGGTTCGCGCCGTAACGGCGCTTAACGCCGACACCCCGCTGGCGATGGTGGGCGATGGCATTAACGACGCCCCGGCGATGAAAGCGTCAACCATTGGTATTGCGATGGGCAGCGGCACGGACGTCGCGCTGGAAACGGCCGATGTCGCACTGACACACAACCGTCTGACCGGCCTGGCGCAGATGATTGCGCTGGCTCGCGCCACCCGGGCCAATATCCGCCAGAACATCGCTCTCGCGCTGGGGCTGAAGGGTATTTTCCTGGTGACGACGCTGTTGGGCGTCACCGGACTCTGGCTGGCGGTTCTTGCGGATACCGGCGCCACGGTGCTGGTCACCGCGAATGCGCTAAGATTATTGCGCCGCAAATAACGCTGCTCGTGGCTTCTCGCTACCGCCAAAGAGGCGGGAAGCTACTGGCCCTTACGGATCAGATAGCGATAGGGCAGCGCGTCAGTGTCTTGCGCAACCAGCTCGTGCTCCATAAAGGTACAGAAACCGGGAATATCGCGGGTGGTTGCCGGATCGTCGGCAATAATTAACAGCGTTTCGCCGGTCTGCATAGTGCGCACGGTTTTGCGCACCATCATGACCGGCTCCGGGCAGCGAAGGCCCTGGGCGTCAAGGGTATGATCTGGGCTGAAAAACAGGTCGGTCATCTTCTTCTCGTTCACATAAAAACGGCTGTAGTTTACGCCCCGTCGTCAACAAAGCAAACCAGGTTAACGATTGCGCGAAAAATAGCCATTGCAAAGTCCGGCCAAAGCAGTATGATGCGGCGGTTTTTATTGGGTTCCCTCACCCCAACGTATAAAAAGGTCACAATATGACGCAGTTTTCTCAATCGCAGCGCGTTAACGCGTTGTTCTGGCTTTCACTTTTCCATTTGCTGGTGATCACCTCCAGCAACTATCTGGTACAGCTGCCGATCGCGATCTTCGGTTTTCACACCACCTGGGGTGCATTCAGCTTTCCGTTTATTTTCCTCGCCACGGATTTAACGGTACGTATCTTTGGTGCCCCGCTGGCGCGCCGCATTATTTTTGCGGTGATGCTCCCGGCGCTGTTCATTTCGTACGTCATTTCATCCCTGTTTTATATGGGAAGCTGGCAAGGTTTGGCGGCCCTGACCCATTTCAACGTGTTTGTGGCACGTATCGCCACCGCCAGCTTTATGGCCTACGCGCTGGGACAGATCCTCGACGTTCACGTCTTTAACCGCCTGCGTCAGAACCATCGCTGGTGGATGGCCCCTACCGCCTCAACGCTGTTCGGCAACGTCAGCGATACGCTGGCCTTCTTCTTCATCGCCTTCTGGCGCAGCCCTGATGCCTTTATGGCAGAACACTGGGTAGAAATAGCCCTGGTGGACTACTGCTTCAAGGTGTTGATAAGCATAGTGTTCTTCCTGCCTATGTACGGCGTACTGCTCAATGTCTTGCTGAAGCGGCTGGCAGATAAATCTGAAATCAGCGCATTACCCGCAGGTTAAGAGTTCGCTTTATCAGTTGTGATAAGATGTGCGAATGAGCCGTTATGGCCGTTTATCGAAAGGAAGAAGTCAATGCGCAATCTGGTTAAATATGTCGGGATTGGCCTGCTGGTTGTCGGCCTTGCAGCCTGTGACAACAGCGATACAAAAACGCCTGCTCAGGGCGCGTCAGCAGAGAGCAACGCCAGCGGGCAGGCGGTGAATCTGCTGGACGGCAAACTCCGTTTTTCCCTGCCGGCAGAGATGACCGATCAGAGCGGCAAGCTGGGCACCCAGGCAAACAATATGCATGTCTATTCTGATGCAACCGGCCAGAAAGCGGTGATTGTCATTGTCGGTGACGACACCAGTGAAGATTTGGCGGTGCTCTCCCAACGCCTGGAAGATCAGCAGCGTAGTCGCGACCCACAGCTGCAGGTTGTGACCAATAAGTCTATTGAACTCAAAGGCCACACGCTGCAACAGCTGGACAGCATCATCTCTGCCAAAGGCCAGACCGCTTACTCTTCCGTGGTGCTCGGCAAGGTAGACAACAAACTGCTAACCCTGCAGATCACGCTGCCGGCCGAAGACCAGCAGAAAGCGCAAACCGCCGCTGAAAACATCATTAACACCATCGTTATCCAGTAACGCTACGATGCTGACGTGGCCTCCGGTGCCTGCGCCGGAGGCCATTTTTTTAGCCGCCATGTCAGCAGCAACGCCACGGCCCCCAGCCCCGCCGCCGCCAGATAGATAACCGGTACGCCCGCCCACGCCATCACCAGCCCCGCCAGCGGCCCGGTCACGCCCAGCGACATGTCCATAAAGACCGTGTACGTTGCCAGCGCCGCCCCCTGATTTTGCTGCGGCACCGCTTTCACCGCCACGACACCCAGCGCCGGGAAGACCAGCGAGAACCCTGCCCCCGCCAGGAATACCCCCACTTTTGCCATCCACGGCGCGCTGGCAACACCGGTCAGCAGCAGGCCGGCAATCTCTACCGCAAAGCAGATCAACGCTACGTTAAGACCGCCAAGACGGTTGATGCCGTTCGGAAACAGTAAGCGCGCCCCGACGAACGCACAGCTAAACAGCGTGAGCGCAAATGCCGCGCCGTCCCAGCCTTTCGCATCGTAGAACAGCGTAATAAACGTGGCGATCACGCCAAACCCCGCCGAGGCCAACGCCAGCGCCATGCCGTAGGGCCAGACGCGCCCCAGCACCGCGCGAAACGGCAAGGGTTTGCCTTTGCTGGCCTTCACCTTCGGGCGCGGCAGGGCAAACAGAATCGCCAGCAGCGCGACAGCCATAATGGTTGCCGCCAGCCCATACAACCCACCGTACGCGTAACACACCACACCGAGCGGCGCGCCAATCGCCATCGCCCCATAGGTCACAATGCCGTTCCACGAGATAACCCGTCCGATATGCGGCCCGCCTACCACGCCGACGCCCCACAGCGTTGAGCCGGTGCCCGCCAGACTCTGCCCAATGCCCAGGATCACGCGTCCAAGACAGAGCAACACCAGGCTTACCAGCGGCCAGTGGCTGGTCATTGCCGCGAAGAAATAGCTCAGACCACTGAGAAAACAGCCGCACAACCCCACGACAACGATGCGCTTCGGTCCAAACAGATCGGCATAACGCCCCGCGTGCGGGCGGCTCATCAGCGTGGCGAAGTATTGCAGGCTAATCACCAGCCCCGCCCAGAAGGCGCTGAAGCCCATCACATCGTGAACATACCCCGGCAGTACCGCCAGCGGCAGGCCAATCGTCAGATAGCTGGCGAAATTAAAAATAACAACAGAGACAATACGCAGATTAAGCCGTAATCCGCTGAGCGCCGGTTCGGGCATCGGGTTTTACCTGGATTTTTACAACAGTGTTTCACTATTACCACGACAGGCCAGGAAAATCAGCAGCCACTTTCAGATTACCGCCCCAGACGAAGCGCCTCCCGCGCACTACACTTAACGGGCCATCAGCAAAAGGAATCTGTATGACGCCGAGCCAGCCCGACAAAACCGGTCTCCATATCTTGTTAAAACTCGCCAGTCTGGTCGTGATCCTCGCCGGTATTCACGCGGCGGCAGACATCATCGTTCAGCTTCTGCTGGCTCTCTTTTTCGCGATTGTGCTGAACCCTCTGGTGACCTGGTTTATTCGCCGTGGCGTCAGACGGCCCGTGGCCATCACGATTGTCGTCATGGTGATGCTTATCGTCCTGACTGCACTGATCGGTGTGCTCGCCGCCTCGGTGAATGAGTTTTCCACCATGCTGCCGAAGTACAACAAAGAGCTGACGCGAAAAGTGCTCCAGCTGCAGGACAGTTTGCCGTTCCTGCACATCCATATGTCCCCTGAGCGCATGCTGCAGCGTATGGATTCCGAAAAACTGATGACCTGGGCGACTACGCTGATGACCCAGCTCTCCGGCGCAATGGCCAGCGTGCTGCTGCTGGTGATGACCGTCGTGTTCATGCTCTTCGAAGTGCGTCACGTTCCCTATAAGCTACGCTTCGCGCTCAGTAATCCGCGCATTCATATCGCCGGCCTGCATCGGGCGCTAAAGGGGGTTTCCCACTACCTGGCGCTAAAAACCTTGCTCAGCCTGTGGACCGGCGCCATCGTCTGGCTGGGCCTGACGATGATGGATGTTCAGTTTGCGCTGATGTGGGGCGTGCTGGCGTTTCTGCTCAACTACGTTCCTAATATCGGCGCGGTGATTTCCGCCGTCCCGCCAATGATTCAGGCCTTTCTCTTTAACGGCATCTACGAATGCATGCTGGTAGGCGCACTCTTTCTGGTCGTGCATATGGTGCTGGGTAATATCGTCGAGCCACGCCTGATGGGCCACCGGCTGGGAATGTCAACGCTGGTGGTCTTTCTGTCGTTATTGATCTGGGGATGGCTGCTTGGGCCAGTCGGCATGCTGCTGTCGGTTCCGCTGACCAGCGTGTGTAAGATCTGGATGGAAACCACGAAAGGCGGCAGCAAGCTGGCGATCCTGCTGGGGCCGGGAAGACCAAAAAGCCGATTACCAGGATAATGAACCTACTAATATGTGTAGGTTTAATCCTTAGGTGATCCCTCGTAAATTACCGCCATTATGAATATGCGCAGCATTTTCCATTTGCGATAAAGGCTATTTATCCTGATTTACGCTTCTGGCTGTCAATAATCACGACGCAAAATACTTATTTAACGCAAATTTTGCTGTGTAGCATCATCATTCTTATTCCCGTGATATTATCCCCGGTCTTCACGACGAAGGAATGCAAACATGAATATAGTCAGGGCAAATAGATAAAATCCAAACATTAACCTGACTGATAATATAAATCATGAAACCCACTGACGTTAATTGTTATTATTGATACGGAGTTGTTGATGAAAAAGATCGTTAAATGGTTTGCTGCTTTTGCTGTTGTCGGTGCACTGGCAGGCTGCGCGCGTACTGCCCCAATCGAGCAGATTCACTCAACCGTCAGTGCGGGTCATAGCGCTGAACAGGTGAAAACCGCTATTCTGAAAGCGGGTTTAAAACGTCAGTGGATCATGACGGAAGCCGCGCCAGGTGTCATTAAAGGCCGTCTGCAGGCACGTGATCACTCCGTTGAAATTCGCATTCCTTACTCTGCTTCAGGCTATTCAATTAATTACGAAAGCAGCCTGAACCTGAAAGCCGCTGACGGTAAAATCCACAAAAGCTACAACCGCTGGGTTCAGAACCTCGACCACGACATTCAGTTGAACCTGTCCGCAGGTGCCGCGCTGTAAAATTTTCCTCAAGTCGGGCCGTAACAGGCCCGATAACCTCTTTCCTCGCCCGATAAAGGTTACGTAATAATGTACGAAAAGGACACGCTTAGCGCACTGGATGCCATTACCGAAGCGCAACGCATCGCGTTTGCCCCGATGCTGTTTCAAACTGCGCTTTGTTTACGTAATTCGGGGGTGCTGGACTGGCTTGATAAGCAGGGAATACACGGTGCCACGCTTGAGGAAATAACGGAAAACAGCACGTTGAATACTTATGGCGTCAGCGTGTTACTGGATATGGGATTAAGCGGCCGGATCGTCACCCATAAAGCGGGACGCTATTATCTGGCGAAAGTAGGACATTTTCTGCTTCACGACGCCATGACCCGGGTAAATATGGATTTCACCCAGGATGTCTGTTACCAGGGGCTATTTCATCTGGCGGATGCCCTTCAGGATGAAAAACCTGCCGGACTCTCCGTCTTCGGCGACTGGCCAACCATCTATCCGGCATTATCGCAATTACCGGCCCAGGCAAAAGAGAGCTGGTTTGCCTTTGACCATTACTATTCCGACGCAGCGTTTGACGCAGCGTTACCATATATATTCGCAAGCTCGCCGACAAAATTGTACGATGTGGGCGGAAATACCGGGAAATGGGCGCTACGCTGCTGCCGCTATGACGACAATGTCGCGGTAACGATCCTCGATCTGCCGCAGCAGATCGCGCTGGCGCAGGAAAACATCGCAAAAGCGGGTTTATCTCATCGCATTGGATTCCATGCTGTCGATATGCTCAGTGACGCGACGCTGCCGGGTGATGCCGATGTCTGGTGGATGAGCCAGTTCCTGGACTGCTTCTCCCCGGACCAGATTGTCACCATGTTGACCCGTGTCGCAAATGTGATGAAGCCTGACGCCAGGCTGTGCGTCATGGAGCTATTCTGGGACGCCCAGAAATTTGAAGCGGCCTCTTTCAGCCTGAATGCCACCTCGCTTTACTTCACCTGTATGGCGAACGGGAACAGCCGGTTTTACAGCGTAGAGAAATTTTACCACTACCTGGAGCGCGCGGGTTTCCGTGTGGAGCAGCGGCTGGACAACCTTGGGGTAGGTCATACCTTATTGATTTGTCAAAAAATATGAACAACAGAGCAGGTAAACCTGCCACTTGATGACGGCTTTCGCGGACGCGCGTAGATGAAATTTTCACTGAATATTGTTGACTGGCAAGCCAGAGCGCCTGGCCTGAGCGATGCCACAGAGTGGCAGGCGTGGTCACGCCAGCAGATTGCTCTCGACCCGACGGCGGCGCTGCCTAAACTCTCGGCGCTGCCGATGATGACCGCCCGTCGCCTCAATTCCGGCAGTAAACTGGCGGTAGACATTGGCCTCACCATGCTGCGCAAACACGCCATAGAGGCCGTGGTGTACGCCAGCCGTCATGGGGAGCTGGAGCGTAACTACCGCATTTTGCACGCGCTGGCGACCGAACAGTCCCTCTCACCGACCGATTTCGCCATGTCGGTGCATAACTCGGCGGTAGGTAATCTGACTATCAGCGCTAAGCAGCCGGTTGTCTCCTCATCCGTCTCCGCCGGGCTGGATACCTTCCAGCAGGGGTTATGTGAAGTACTGAGCCTGCTCCACGCGGGCTACTCTCGCGTACTCCTGGTCGATTTTGACGGCGCGCTGCCGAACTTTTACCACCCCTCTCTGCCACCGCAGATGCCCACCTGGCCGTATGCACTGGCGCTGGTTATTGAAGCCGGTAACGCGCTGTGCTGCGAAACGCGTGGCGGGAGTCGTGGTGAAGAACCGCCTGTTCCGCAAAGCCTGATGTTCCTGCAACATTATCTGAGCGATGCGTCGCAGTTTGACGTTGCCGGCGAACGCCTGTTCTGGCAGTGGACACGCCAATGAACCGCCCTGTGACCCGCCTCAACTGGCTATGGCGTCTGATGATGACCGGATTCTGCTTCGTGCTGTTTGGCACGGGTGGGCTGTTACTGTCGCTGGTATGGTTCAACCTGCTGTTGGTTGTCCAGCGCGACCGCGCCAAACGCCGGCGCCTGGCGCGCCGCAGCATCGCCGTCAGCTTCCGCTTTTTCCTGACCGTTGCCCGCCGCATCGGGGTACTGGACTACCGCATTCATAATCTTGATGCCCTGCGTAATGAACGGGGCTGTCTGGTCGTCGCCAATCACCCGACGCTGATTGATTACGTGATTCTGGCCTCAGTAATGCCAGAGACCGACTGCCTGGTGAAAAGCGCACTGCTTCGCAATCCGTTTGTCGGCGGCGTGATCCGCGCGGCGGATTACCTGATCAACAGCGAAGCCGAAACCCTGCTCAGCGCCAGCCGTCAGCGGCTGGCACAGGGCGATACACTCTTAATCTTCCCGGAAGGCACACGCACCCGCGTCGGAGAGGCACTCTCCCTTCAGCGCGGCGCGGCAAATATCGCCGTACGCTGTCACAGCGATCTGCGGGTGGTGCTGATCCACTGCAGTGAACATCTGCTGGATAAAAAAAGCCGCTGGTACGATGTACCGCCGCGTAAACCCGTATTCACCGTGGATGTCCGCGATCGCGTAAACATCCACGACTTTTACGATGCGAATCAACAAGAACCGGCACTGGCGGCAAGGCAGTTAAACCGGCATCTGCAGCATCGATTAACATCAGGCCTTCAATCTTTGTCAGGAATTAATGATGCAAGCGCTTTATCTTGAAATTAAGAATCTCATCATCTCTACGCTGAATCTGGACGAGCTTAGCGCGGAGGATATCGATACCGATGCCGCGCTGTTTGGCGACGGTCTGGGTCTCGACTCCATCGATGCCCTGGAACTTGGCCTGGCCGTGAAAAACCAGTACGGCGTGGTGCTTTCTGCAGAAAGCGAAGAGATGCGTCAGCACTTCTTTTCCGTTGCCACGCTGGCCTCTTTTATCAACGCTCAACGCGCCTGAGACGTGATCCGTTATGACAGAACAAGAAACGATTTATCAGGAAGTCTGCGGACTTCTGACCAAACTTTTTGACATCGACCCGCAGGATATTACGCCTGAGGCCCGCCTGTACGAAGATCTGGAGCTGGACAGCATCGATGCGGTGGACATGATCGTTCATCTGCAGAAGAAGACTGGTAAGAAGATCAAACCGGAGACCTTCAAGTCGGTCCGCACCGTGCAGGACGTGGTAGACGCCGTCGCTCAGCTGCTGCGCGAAGAGTAAAGCACCGTGCGTGGTGGACGGACATTTCCGGCGATCCCACTACTGACAGGATTACTGCTGCTGGCGTGGCCCTTCCTGATAGGGTTTGGTTTAACGCATAACAGCCTGCACTGGCTACTGCCGCTGATGGCGCTGATATTGCTGCTGCGCCTTCGTCAGGCGCGGCAGCAGGCAGGCCCAATGCGTTATGTTATCCAGAGCGTGGCGCTGGCGGGCATTGCGCTCTGCGCAGCCAGCTATCTGCTGAAAGCCCACCAGTGGCTGCTGCTCTATCCTGTGG
>JAFACP010000222.1 GCA_023425455.1 Pseudomonadota bacterium
GAGTTATAACCGCGAAAATGCGTTGTCCTGACGCGGTGGTGCGACAAAATGCCCCGGGCCAACTTCACGCAGCGTCACCCGCTCCATTGACTCGCCCCTTTTGCGAATGTTGCCCGGCATCTCATCCTGCAGCAGCACGCGCTGCGCGTGACGGTGCGCCGGGTCGGCTACCGGCACCGCCGCCATCAGCTTGCGGGTATACGGATGTTGCGGGTTTTCAAACACCGCGCGGCGCGGACCGATCTCCACGATCTGCCCCAGCAACATCACCGCCACGCGATGACTGATACGCTCAACCACCGCCATATCGTGGGAGATAAACAGGAATGCAATGCCCATATCGCGCTGTAGATCGAGCAGTAAGTTGATGATTTGCGCCCGAATAGAGACATCCAGCGCCGACACCGACTCATCCGCAATCACCACTTTAGGGTTCAGCGCCAGCGCGCGGGCAATGCAGATCCGCTGGCGCTGACCGCCGGAAAATTCATGCGGATAGCGCCAGGCGTGCTCGGGTTTCAGGCCCACGCGCTCCAGCAGCCAGGCAACACGGCGCTGCGCCGCTGCGCCGTCGAGCAGGTTATGCACCCGCAGCGGCTCCATAATTGAATATCCCACCGTGTGGCGCGGATCGAGAGAGGCGTAAGGATCCTGGAAAATAAACTGAATATCCCGCCGCAACGCCTGCAGCTTGCCGGAAGGCAGAGTGTCGATCCGTTGACCGTTGAAGGTAATACTCCCCTCCTGAGCCGCAACCAGCCTGAGCAGCACGCGACCGGTGGTTGATTTACCGCAGCCAGACTCCCCCACCAGCGCCAGCGTTTCACCCGGCCATAAATCAAAGCTGACGTTTTCAACCGCATGCACTTCCTGCTTAACGCGATTAAACAGGCCGCCGCGCAGCGGAAAGCGGGTCACCAGATCACGCACTTCAAGAATGGGTTTGCCCGGCACAACGGTATCTTGCTCCGTTTGCGCCTCCTGATGGTCCGGTTCACCGGGCACCAGCAGCGGAAAACGACGCGGTAAGTCGCTGCCGTTCATTGCGCCAAGACGCGGTACGGCGGCCAGAAGCGCGCGGGTGTAGGGATGGACCGGCGCGTGGAAGATCTGCCCGACGCTGCCCGTTTCCACGGCCTTGCCCTGATGCATCACCAGCACGCGATCGGCGATGTCCGCCACCACCCCCATATCGTGGGTGATAAAGATCACCCCCATCGCCATCTCCTGTTGCAACACTTTGATAAGCTGCAGGATTTGTGCCTGAATTGTCACATCCAGCGCGGTCGTCGGTTCATCGGCAATCAGCACCGCCGGACGGCAGGATAACGCCATCGCGATCATCACCCGCTGGCGCATGCCGCCGGAAAGCTGATGCGGATAGCGGGACAAAATCGCCTGCGCCTCGGGGATACGCACCAGCTCCAGCATCCGCTTCGCCTCCCGCAGCGCATCTTCTCCGCTTAGCCCCTGATGCAGGCGAATAGACTCCGCAATTTGCTCCCCGACCGGAAAGACCGGGTTGAGCGACGTCATCGGCTCCTGGAAAATCATCGCCATATCTGCGCCGCGCACCCCCTGCATCTGCGAGGCAGTGAGCCGGGTTAAATCAATCACCTGAGCGTTGCGCCGACGCAGCAGCATTTTCTCGCAGCTCACCCTGGCGGGAGTCTGCTCCAGCAAACGCATCAGCGACAGCGCGGTAACCGATTTCCCCGAACCGGACTCACCCACAATCGCCAGCGTTTCGCCACGTTTAAGTGAAAACGATAAATCCTCTACTGCAGGGACGCACTGCCGCTCCTCCTGAAAAGCAAGATTCAGGTGATGAACCGCAAGCACTTCCCGGTTGTCCAGCTCTTCACTGTGCGGCACGTCGGGCCCCCTTATTCACGATAAATACCTGTACTGGGTTCATCACCGGCATAGCCCCATGCGCGGTACATGCCTTCAGAGTTGAAAGGCAACGCCACGTTCCCCTCCCGGTCTATTGCGATGACTCCCCCTTCGCCACCGAGCGCAGGGAGCTTCTCCATCACCACCCGCTCGCAAGCCTCAGCCAGGCTCAGGCCGCCGTAGTCCATGAGGGCGGTGATGTCATACGCGGCGAGCGCGCGGATAAAGACTTCGCCGGTTCCCGTGCAGGATACCGCGGCCGTGGCGTTATTGGCGTAGCATCCGGCGCCGGGTAGCGGGCTATCGCCCACCCGGCCGGGCAGTTTATTGGTCATCCCGCCGGTCGACGTCGCGGCGGCAAGGTTGCCGGCTTTATCAAGCGCCACCGCGCCGACCGTCCCCATTTTGCTGTGCTCATCCAGCGGCGCAGCGTGGTCAAGCCGGGAAACACCTGCCGAACGCGCCGCCAGCAGCTGCTGGTAGCGTTCCGGGGTTGAGAAGAGATCGGCGGAGACGGCCGGCATCCCCTGTTCGAAGGCAAACTGCTCTGCGCCTGCCCCCGTCATCAGCACGTGCGGGCTGTGCTCCATAACCAGACGCGCCGCCAGCACCGGATTACGCAGACGGCTGACGCCTGCAACCGCCCCGGCGTTTAGGGTAATGCCGTCCATAATGCAGGCATCCAGCTCGTGCGTTTCATCGCGGGTAAACACCGAGCCTATCCCGGCGTTGAACAGCGGACACTCTTCCAGCAGGCGTACCGCCTCGGTGACGACCTCCAGCGCGCTCTCTCCCGCTTCCAGCATCCGTTGCCCGGTCTCCACAATGGCGTACAACGCATCGATATAGCGCTTTTCCTGTTCAGCGCTGAGCTGCGCGCGGGTGATTGCCCCGGCGCCACCATGAATCGCGATTACTGCCTTACCCATGCGCCTCACCCTTAATCAGATTTGCTGCTTTTTCTATAAATATCATTATCGTCAACGATACTTCAGATGATTTTTGACTATAGAAAGACCCGGCGGTGATGTAAAGCGTGCGCCCATCGGGTCATACTGTTAGTGGCACTTTTCTGCCATAATGGCCGCTTTCGTTGTTACTGTGCAGGAGCCCCCATGGATTTTACCGCCGGACTGATGCCGCTTGAAACGGCACTCTCGCAGATGCTGAACCGCATTTCCCCGCTGCATGACGTTGAGACGCTGCCGTTAGTGCACTGTTTTGGCCGCATTGCCGCGCGTAATATTGTCTCTCCGCTGAACGTGCCGGGGTTCGATAATTCCGCGATGGATGGCTATGCGGTGCGTCTTGCGGATATCCAGGCAGGGGTGCCGCTCCCGGTGGCGGGTAAAGCCTTTGCGGGGCAGCCGTTTAACGACGTCTGGCCCACCGCTACCTGCGTGCGCATCATGACCGGCGCGGCGGTACCGGCAGGCTGCGACGCCGTGGTGATGCAGGAAGAGACCGAACAAACCGACGACGGGGTGCGATTTACCGCCAGCGTCAGAGCGGGACAAAATATCCGTCGTACCGGCGAAGATATTCGCCTCGGGGAAACGGTATTTGCCGCCGGGCAGAAGTTGTCCGCCGCCGAACTGCCGGTGCTGGCATCGCTCGGCATCGCTGAAATCGGGGTGATCCGCAAGGTGCGCGTGGCGCTGTTCTCAACCGGAGACGAACTGCAGCTCCCGGGCCAGCCGCTGAAAGCGGGCCAGATCTACGATACCAACCGTCTCGCCGTTCATCTGATGCTCGGGCAGCTGGGCTGCGAGGTGATTAACCTCGGAATTATTCCTGACGATCCGCAACAGCTGCGCGCCGCCTTTATTGAGGCCGATCGCGCCGCTGACGTGGTGATAAGCTCCGGCGGCGTCTCGGTGGGCGAGGCAGACTACACCAAAGCGATGCTCGAAGAGCTGGGCGAAATCGCCTTCTGGAAGCTGGCCATCAAACCGGGAAAACCGTTCGCCTTCGGCAAGCTGGCGCACAGCTGGTTCTGCGGTTTACCGGGGAACCCGGTGTCGGCCGCGCTGACGTTTTATCAGCTGGTGCAGCCGCTGCTGGCGAAACTCTCCGGTAACTCAGCGTCCCCGCTTCCCGATCGCCTGCGCGTTCGCACGGCGTCGCGGCTGAAGAAATCGCCGGGGCGCCTCGATTTCCAGCGCGGCATTCTGTCACGTAACGCCGACGGCGATCTGGATGTCCGCACCACCGGGCACCAGGGCTCGCATATCTTCAGCTCCTTTGGCCAGGGGAACTGCTTTATTGTGCTGGAGAAAGATCGCGGCAACGTGGAGGCGGGCGAATGGGTAGAGGTTGAACCCTTTAACCACCTGTTTGGGGGCTGACAATGACGGTGGAGCTGAGCGACCAGGAGATGCTGCGCTATAACCGCCAGATTGTGCTGCGCGGTTTTGATTTCGAGGGCCAGGAAGCGCTAAAGGCGGCTAGCGTGCTGGTAGTTGGGCTGGGGGGCCTTGGCTGCGCGGCGGCACAATACCTCGCCGCCGCTGGCGTCGGTCGCATGACGCTGCTGGATTTTGACACCGTATCGCTGTCGAATCTTCAGCGCCAGACGTTGCACAGCGACGCCACGGTCGGCCAGGCCAAAGTGGTATCAGCCCATACGGCGCTGGCGCGCATCAATCCGCACGTTCAGTTCACCCTGCTTGATGCCATGCTGGATGACGAGGAACTGTCGGCGCAGATTGCCCGGCATGACCTGGTGCTCGACTGCACCGATAACGTCGCCGTTCGTCATCAGCTTAATGCGGGCTGTTTCGCCCACAAAACTGCGCTGGTTTCCGGCGCGGCTATCCGGATGGAAGGCCAGATCAGCGTCTTTACCTACGACGAAGGAGAGCCCTGCTACCGCTGTCTGAGCCGTCTGTTTGGTGAGAATGCGCTCACCTGCGTGGAGGCTGGCGTGATGGCGCCTCTAGTCGGGGTTATCGGCGCGTTGCAGGCGATGGAAGCGATCAAAGTCTTAGCCCGCTACGGTACGCCGGCTGCGGGAAAAATCGTTATCTATGATGCGCTAACCTGCCAGTTTCGCGAAATGAAGCTGATGCGCAATCCAGGATGTGAGGTGTGCGGTCAATAAACACCGGGTGGCGTAGCGCCACCCGGCAATCATCTCAGAGAGCGGTCCGCCCGAACGCCCCCTGCCAGTCCTGCTCAAACTTCACTATCGCTGCATCAACGGCCGGCGAGGCGATAAACTGTGCGGCCACATCCAGCGGCAGGGTGATCGACTCACACCCTGCCAGCAGGCAATCCAGCGCCTGACGCGGCGTTTTGAAGCTCGCTGCCAGCACTTTTGCCTGCGGCGCGTGCAGCGTCAGCAATTGCTGTAATTCGACCACCGTCTGGATCCCGTCCCCGCCCTGCGCATCAAGACGATTCACATAAGGTGCAACATACTCCGCACCCGCAAGCGCCGCTAACATCCCCTGTGCGGCACCATAGACGGCGGTTCCAAGCGTCGGGATCCCCTCCGCTTTCAGCATCTTAATGGCCGCCAGCCCTTCCGCCGTGACGGGAACTTTAACCACCAGATCATTGATAATGGCGCGCAGTTTGCGCGCATCCTCCACCATGCCGCTGGCGGTGGTTGCCATCACCTGCGCGAACAGACGCCCCTTACCGCCCAGGGCGTCGTGTAGCTCCGGCAGCAAGACATCCAGCGGTTTTTTACCTGCCGCAACAATGCTGGGATTGGTCGTCACGCCTGCCAGCGGAAAAACGCGCGCCAGTTTTTTGACTGCCGCAACGTCGGAAGTGTCGAGATAAAGTTCCATGATGTAACCCTCAAAATTAGCCTGCACTAACCCTATCACGGCAAAACCCGCGCCAGAGTTGACCTGCATCAAGATAACTTTCATTCGAAAGTAATTTAATCTTCATATGCAACAAAGAGGCGAAAAAATGATCTTCAATATTCAGCGTTATTCTACCCACGATGGCCCGGGGATCCGCACGGTGGTGTTCCTGAAAGGCTGTTCGCTGGGCTGCCGCTGGTGCCAGAATCCGGAAAGCCGCTCCCGCACGCGGGATGTGCTGTTTGACGCAAGACTGTGCCTGGAAGGCTGCGACCTGTGCCAGCAGGCGGCGCCGGCGTGCATCACCCGGGCGCAGAATGGGCTGGTCATCCATCGCGAAAAACTCAGCGAGTCGACGCTCACCGCGCTTACCGACTGCTGCCCAACTCAGGCGCTTACCGTGTGCGGTGAAGAACAACAGGTTGCGGAGATTATGGCAACCGTGCTGCGCGATAAACCGTTTTACGATCGCAGCGGCGGCGGTATCACGCTCTCCGGCGGCGAGCCTTTTATGCGCCCGGAGCTGGCCCGGTCGCTGTTTCAGGCCAGCGCAGAACAGGGCATCCATACCGCGGTTGAAACCTGTCTCCACGTGCCGTGGCACTATATTGAACCCTCATTACCGTATGTCGATCTGTTTCTGGCCGACCTGAAGCATGTCGAGGATGAGATGTTCAAACGGTGGACGGACGGCTCGGCAAAGCGGGTGCTGGATAATCTGAAGCGCCTGGCGGCAGCCGGCAAAGCGATCACCATCCGTGTACCGCTGATCCCGGGCTTTAACGCCGATGAAGCGTCAATCACCGCCATCACCGATTTCGCCGCTGACCAGCTGCGGGTTCGCGATATTCATTTTTTGCCTTACCACACGCTGGGCATGAACAAATATACCCTGCTCGGCCAACCTTACTCTGCCCCTGATAAACCGCTGGATAACCCTGCGCTGCTGGATTTCGCTAAGCAGTATGCCTGCCAGAAAGGGTTAACCGCGACCTTACGAGGATAAACTGATGACGACACTGAATCTCAACACCCTTAGCGACCGCATTAAGGCGCATAAAACCGCGCTGGTACATATCGTCAAGCCACCGGTCTGCACCGAGCGTGCGCAACATTACACCGAGATGTATCAGCAACATCTGGACAAACCGGTCCCGGTGCGTCGCGCCCTGGCGCTGGCGCACCATCTGGCACAGCGTACCATCTGGATCAAACACGACGAGCTGATCGTCGGCAACCAGGCCAGCGAAGTGCGCGCGGCGCCTATTTTCCCGGAATATACCGTCTCATGGATTGAGAAAGAGATAGACAGCCTGGCCGATCGTCCGGGGGCGGGTTTCGCGGTCAGCGAAGAGAATAAACGCGTGCTGCATGACATTTGCCCGTGGTGGCGCGGCCAGACGGTACAGGATCGCTGCTATGGCAAGTTCACCGATGAGCAAAAAGCGCTGCTGGAAACCGGCATCATCAAAGCCGAAGGCAACATGACCTCCGGTGATGCGCACCTGGCGGTCAACTTCCCGCTGCTGCTCGAAAAAGGCGTTGATGGCATGCGCCGCAGCGTGGACGAGCGCCGCGCGCGCATCAACCTGACGGTGCTGGAAGACCTGCACGGCGACCAGTTTCTGAAGGCAATTGCTATCGTGCTGGAGGCGGTAAGCCTGCATATTGAACGTTTTGCCAGCCTGGCGCGCGAGATGGCTTGCGCAGAGACGCGCGAAAGCCGCCGTGATGAGCTGCTGGCTATCGCCGAAAACTGCGATCTCATTGCCCACCAGCCGCCAAAAACCTTCTGGCAGGCGCTGCAGCTGTGCTACTTCATTCAGCTGATCCTGCAGATTGAGTCCAACGGCCACTCGGTGTCGTTCGCCCGCATGGATCAGTATCTGTATCCTTACTACCGTCGCGACGTGGAGCTCAGTCAGAGCCTTGAGCGCGAACAGGCGATTGAACTGCTGCACAGCTGCTGGCTGAAGCTGCTGGAAGTGAACAAGATCCGCTCCGGCTCACACTCGAAAGCCTCAGCGGGCAGCCCGCTGTATCAGAACGTCACCATCGGCGGCCAGACGCTGATCAACGGAGAAGCGATGGACGCGGTCAATCCGCTTTCCTACGCCATTCTGGAGTCCTGCGGTCGTCTGCGTTCTACCCAGCCTAACCTCAGCGTGCGGTATCACGCGGGAATGAGCAATGACTTCCTTGACGCCTGCGTGCAGGTGATCCGCTGCGGCTTCGGGATGCCGGCCTTCAACAACGATGAAATCGTGATCCCGGAATTTATTAAGCTCGGCGTGGAAAAAGCCGATGCCTACGACTATGCCGCAATCGGCTGCATCGAAACCGCCGTTGGCGGTAAATGGGGCTATCGCTGCACCGGGATGAGCTTTATCAACTTCGCCCGCGTGATGCTGGCGGCGATGGAAGGCGGACGCGACGCCACCAGCGGCAAGGTGTTCCTGCCACAGGAAAAAGCGCTCTCTGCCGGTAACTTCGCAAACTTCGACGAGGTG
The DNA here is from genome assembly GCA_023425455.1 of Pseudomonadota bacterium. Taxonomy (GTDB): domain Bacteria; phylum Pseudomonadota; class Gammaproteobacteria; order Enterobacterales; family Enterobacteriaceae; genus Enterobacter. Next base: position 8,228 of record JAFACP010000222.1, read on the forward strand.
ATGACCGCATGGGATCGCCAGATCCGCTACTACACCCGTAAATCCATTGAGATTGAGTACGTGGTGGATACCATGCTGGAGGAGAACGTGCACGATATTCTCTGCTCCGCGCTGGTGGATAACTGCATTGAACGGGCGAAAAGTATTAAGCAAGGTGGGGCAAAATATGACTGGGTTTCCGGCCTTCAGGTGGGTATTGCCAACCTGGGCAACAGCCTGGCGGCGGTCAGGAAACTGGTGTTTGAGCAGGGAACAATTGGTCAGCAGCAGCTGGCCGCGGCGCTGGCGGATGATTATGACGGGCTGACCCACGAACAGCTGCGGCAGCGTCTGATCAACGGCGCGCCAAAATATGGCAACGACGATGACAGCGTCGACCTGCTGCTGAGCCGCGCCTATCAAACCTATATCGATGAGCTGAAACAGTATCACAACCCGCGCTATGGCCGCGGCCCGACGGGCGGTAATTACTACGCCGGGACGTCGTCTATCTCGGCCAACGTGCCGTTTGGCGCGGCGACGATGGCGACGCCGGACGGACGTAAAGCCCATACGCCGCTGGCAGAAGGGGCAAGTCCGGCCTCCGGAACCGACCACCTCGGCCCGACGGCGGTCATTGGCTCGGTCGGTAAACTGCCGACCGAAGCCATCCTCGGCGGAGTGCTGTTAAACCAGAAGCTTAACCCATCGACGCTGGAAAACGACAGCGACAGGCAGAAGCTGATGGTGCTGCTGCGCACCTTCTTCGAGGTGCACAAAGGCTGGCATATTCAGTACAACATCGTTTCGCGCGAGACCTTGCTGGAGGCGAAAAAACACCCGGATCAGTATCGTGACCTGGTGGTGCGCGTGGCCGGATATTCGGCATTCTTTACCGCCCTGTCGCCGGATGCGCAGGACGATATTATCGCCCGCACCGAACATACGCTGTAAGTCCTCACCCGGCGGCGCTCTGCCGGGTGGTTCTCTTCCTGTGACAGGCCGGGTAAGACGATGCCGTCGCCCGGTCTTTTACTTTCATTCGAAATTAAATTTGTGGTTCAGGTCACGTTGTTATTAGAATGTTGCTGGTCGCAGTAATATTCAGGAGCGCAATGTATGACCGTTAAAGTTATCGTCACAGATATGGACGGAACGTTTCTTGACGATGCCAAACAGTACGATCGGGAGCGCTTTCGGGCGCAGTTCGCGCAACTTCAGGCCCGCGGCATTGAAT
>JAFACP010000259.1 GCA_023425455.1 Pseudomonadota bacterium
ATCCTATGCAGGTTCCTAAGTATGAAACTATCCACTCTGACTAAATCATGTGTAAAGTACATTGAAAAAATAAGAATTAACCTCAAAAGTGAACTTGAGTGGCAACCTTCAGATGATGATATTAGCAAGCTCACCCGATACAAGACTTTTTTTATGGCTTTTTTTTACCAGTATGCATTAGGTGCCATCGTTGCGGGTTTCGCTGTCCAGCCATTGCTTAAATTTACAAATCCAGTTTATTTGTCTGCTGCTGGTCTGTGGCTAGCATTGACTATTGTGTGCGCGTATCGAGCAATGGTCGTAAGCTCAGTAAGTCGCTTTATTAAACGCCGTCGACTTGCGTTCATCATGTTTTTTATGCTCATAACATCCTTTATATGGGCGATATATCTTATTCCCGCTGCAATAACTGCATCTGCAGACCATGATAAATACTGTAGCCATCTACAGCTTTTGGTAGAACGAGGAGTAGATAGTGAGAAAAATAGCACTATTTTTAATAACATGCAGTGCCGGATCCAAGCATTAAATTGGTAAAGTATTCTATAGCTTGCAGTATGACCGCTGCCCCCCTTTTTAGCCTATTCTTCATAAATTCATATGCTCAACGTCCGCCCCCGGCACAGACCTGCCTGTCAGATTAGGTTTAGATCTGTGTCATCGCTGCGTCAGGTCAAATCTGAGTTAATACAGGAATATGCCGTTGTGGTCATTCTGTTTCTTTTTACCCTGTGCTCTGCTTGCTCACTATCCGGCAGCATTTCTGCTGCCAGCGTGCGTGCTTCCGTGACCATCTGCGGATCTTCCAGCGCCCGGATCAGCGCCCTGTAAAACTGCCGTTGATTGCCTGATTTTTACCGCCACACACTCATCGGTGCCGTAACGCAGGCTTTCTCATTCCGCTGTAGCGTCATGAACCCGCCGTCAAACGTATCCGGCGTTTTATAACCCACTCATCCTGCATCATGATTTCTTTGATTAAAAGATGCACAGCACTTATTCCGTGCAGGACGTGTGGCTGAAGAACGCTTTCAGGAAAGCGCCTGGTCTGGGAACGGGAAGCGCGTTTCAGAGGAAGTGGTGAACGGGTAAATACATGCAGAACATCTGCGGCGTTGCGCGCATAAAGGCGGGCATTGCGCCCGCCGTGAAATAAAAAAACTTAACCCACCTGCACCCGAACCGGCGCCGTCGCCGAGAACAGCCATGGCCTTGCATCACTGTCGACCAGCGGTGAAAGCGTTTCCCGCACCAGCTGATGATACTCATCCAGCCACTGCGTTTCCTGCTCGCTCAGCAGGTTGATCTCCACCTGGCTCAGATCGATGGGGATCAGCGTCAGGGAGGAAAACCGGCAGAAGCCCGGCTGTGAATCCACCACTTCCACCTGGTTTTCGATACGGATACCGTACTGGCCTTCGAGATAGTAACCCGGTTCAATGGTGATGATGTTGCCCGCCGCCAGCGGCCACGGATTGACCTTTTTGGCGATGCGGTGCGGCGCTTCGTGGATCAGCAGCTGGTGGCCCACGCCGTGGCCGGTGCCGTGGTCGAAATCGAGGCCCAGCTCCCACAGGGCACGGCGCGCGAAGGCATCCAGCTGATGGCCGAAGCTGCCGGACGGGAACTGCAGCGTAATCAGCGACAGAAAACCCTTCAGCACGGCGGTGTAGTGCAGTTTACGCTGCGGATCGAGCGGGCCAAATGCCAGCGTGCGGGTGGCATCGGTGGTGCCGTTGCTGTACTGACCGCCGGAGTCATTCAGATAGAAGCTTTCTGTGGTGATGGCGGCATTGCTGGCATCGCTCGAATGATAATGGCACATCGCCGCGTTGGCACCTGCGGCGGAAATGGTGCCAAAGCTCGGCTCTATGAAGGTGGCCTGCTGCTGGCGGAAGGCAAACTGCTGTGCCTGCGCCTCCAGCTCGCTCAGCGGGTTACCTGCGGCGATACGCGCCGGCACCTCGCGCGCCAGCCAGGCGAGGAAATTGACCCACGCCGCGCCGTCAAACCGGTGGCTGTCGCGATACCCCTCCAGCTCAACGTCATTTTTGCGCGCCTTGATAAAGGTGATGGGATCGGCCTTCCACAGCACGTTGCCGCCGTGCTGTTCCACGGCAAAACGCAGCGCGACGGGGGCGCTGTCGGCATCCAGCTGAATACACTTTCCGCCGGCAATGTGTCGGGTACGTGGCACCAGCTGCGCCATCGGCGACAGCGTCAGGCTGCTCAGCAGCGTTTGCGGCAGGCCCGTCGTTTTGGCGGCGTCCACGAACCACTCAACCGCACCCGTGCGGCTCAGCAGCACAAAAGAGAGCGGGACCGGGCTGGTGGCGATATCCGCCCCGCGCACGTTCAGCAGCCAGGCGATGTTGTCCGGCTGGGTGATGGCGAGATAATCCACGCCGCTGGCATCAAGTTTGGCGGCGATGCGCGCGCGTTTGGCCTCGCTGCTCTCCCCGGCAATGCTGAGCGGCATTTCACGGATTGCGCCGCAGGGCGCGGCCGGGCGATCGCGCCAGACGGTATCAAAAGGATCGTCTGCCAGCGGGATCAGCTGCGCGCCTGATGCATTCAGCGTTTCAAACTGGCTGTTGACCATCAGCAGCGGTTCGAAACCAATGCGGCAGCCTGGCGGAAGGTGATTTTCCAGCGGTTCGTTATGCAGGTGGTGGATCGTCCACGCCTGCAAATCCACTTCGCTGCGCACCTGAACCTGGTAGCGACCATCGACAAACATCAGGGCGCGGTCGGCCAGCACCAGCGCAACGCCCGCTGAGCCGGTAAAACCGGAAACCCAGGCGAGCTTGTCGTCATGCGGAGCGGCATATTCGCTTTGCCAGGCGTCAGCGCGCGGGATAATCATGCCATCAAGCTGTTGCGAGCTGAGCCAGTCGCGCAGCGCAGAAAGAGGGGAGCGGGTTTGCATTCTTCTGATCCTGGACATTAACGGAAAGGTGGCTCGTTGAAGGTACGAAGCTTGCGGGAATGCAGCTTATCGCCCTCCGCACGAAGTAAATCGATGGCGCGAATGCCAATCTGCAGGTGCTCGGAGATGGCGCCTTCATAGAAGCGGTTGGCCTGGCCCGGCAGCTTGATTTCACCGTGCAGGGGCTTATCTGAGACGCAGAGCAGGGTGCCATACGGCACGCGGAAGCGATACCCCTGCGCGGCGATGGTGGCGCTTTCCATATCGATGGCGACGGCGCGGCTGAGGTTAAAGCGCAGCGCGGAAGCGGAGTAGCGCAGCTCCCAGTTGCGGTCATCGGTGGTGACAACCGTACCGGTGCGCAGCCGCTGCTTAACCTCTTCACCCGGCATGCCGCTCACCTCTTTGGTGGCGTCGTACAGCGCGCGCTGGACTTCGGCAATACTCGGGATCGGGATGTCCGGCGGCAGCACCGCATCCAGCACGTGGTCGTCGCGCAGGTAGGCGTGCGCCAGCACGTAGTCGCCAATCAGCTGGCTTTCACGCAGGCCGCCGCAGTGGCCGATCATCAGCCACACATCCGGGCGCAGCACCGCCAGGTGATCGCAGATGGTTTTGGCGTTTGATGGCCCGACGCCGATATTGATTAAGGTGATCCCCTGGCCATCCTGGGTTATCAGATGCCAGGCGGGCATCTGGTGTTTCTTCCACGCCAGATCGGAAATAGCCTGCTCCGGCGCTTCGGTGTCAGCGGTGATCCAGATCCAGCCCGCGCAGGAGAGCGCGATATACGGGCTTTCCGGGTCGAGGATTTGGCTGCAGCCCCAGCGTACAAACTCATCGACATAGCGCGTGTAGTTGGTGAACAGCACAAACGGCTGAAAATGTTCCACCGGGGTACCAGTGTAGTGACGCAAACGCGCCAGCGAGAAGTCCACGCGGCGGGCATCAAAATGCGAAAGCGGCGAAAACTCCGCCGGGTGGTAAATGCCGTCTGCCGTTTCATCGCCAATCTGCGAAAGCTCGGTGGTCGGGAAGTGGCGCGTCAGTCCTGCGCTCATCGAGCGATCGAGCGTCAGCGCCGAGCCGTCGATCACGTAGGGATAGGGGATCTCATGCTGCGAGGGGCCGACAGAAATGTGGGCGCCATAATCCTGGTACAGCAGGGTCAGCTGCTCTTCAAGGTAGGGGCGAAACAGCGCCGGACGGGTGACAGTGGTGCTGTAACAGCCGGAGTGGGTGAAGCGCGCGTAGGCGCGGGTCTTCGGCGTCGTGCTGGCCTGGCCGTCCCAGGTCACAGAGAGTGAAGGGTAAACAAAAAGGCCGTTACTTCTGGCCTTGTCATCAGGCAGCGTTCCATGCCCGATATAGTCGCTAATGGCGCTGCGCAGCGCGTTGACGGACTGCTCATACAGTGCGTCGAGTTTTTCCAGCGCCTGAGCCGGGGTCAGGCTGGAGCCCTTATTATTCATGTCTGTCTCCTTGTTCCACAGGTGTGCGGCCACTCCCGATAGTATGTCACCCGCAGAGGAAACAAAAGTAAGGCGCACGTCGTGGTGGGGGGCAGAGCGGCGCAAAGGGCGCGCGGATGAGGTGCTTTTCGGAAAAAACGGAGACCGGGCGGCCTCCGCCGGGAAGTTAGTGCTGCGTGCGCTCTTTCATCACCAGCGCCGTCGCCGCCGACAGCAGGCATCCTGCCAGCAGATAAATCGCCACGCTGTGCCAGTTGCCGCCGGAGAAGGTGATGAGCGCCGCGGCAATAAACGGCGTAAAACCGCCGCCCACCACGCTTGCCACCTGATAGCCGACGCCTGCGCCGCTGTAGCGATACCCCGCGCCGAACAGCCCGGTAAACATCGGCTGCTGGACGCACACCACCATGTCGTGGGCAATATTTGCCAGCATGATGGCAAAGAAGACAATCCAGAACAGCGACTGCGCCTCCAGCGCCATAAAGAATGGCCAGGCGCTAAGGGCGCCGGTCAGCGCGCCGGTGATATAGATCCGGCGGCGGCCAAAGCGGTCCGCCAGCCAGGCGAAGCACGGGATGGTCAGGCAGCTGATACCGCCGACCAGTAAACCGATATTCAGGAACAGCTCGCGCGGCAGCCCAAGATTTTGCGTTGAGTAGTTCAGGGCGAAGGCGGTGACGATATACATCGTCAGCAGCTCGCACAGGCGCAGGGCGATGATCTTCAGAAACGCGCCCGGATGCTGAATCAGCGCCTCCAGCACCGGCAGCCGCTTGCGGGCGAGCGGCGTTTCGCGCCGCTGCTGCTCAAATTCGGCGGACTCTTCCATACCGTTGCGTACCCACAGGGCGGCGATCACCAGCACGATGCTAAAGATGAAGGGGAGTCGCCAGCCCCAGGCCAGAAATTGTGCGTCGGTGGTGAGCTGGCTTATCAGCGACACCAGCCCGGTCGACAGCAGCAGACCCACCCCATAACCCACCTGTACCCCACTGCTGTAAAACGCTTTTTTGTTTTTCGGCGCGCTCTCAACCGACAGCAGCGCCGCGCCTCCCCATTCGCCGCCAACGGCGAAGCCCTGGATGGCCCGCAGGGTCACCAGCAGCGCCGGTGCCCACCAGCCAATGGCGGAAAATGAAGGCAAGATGCCGATAAGCGCGGTGGCGATCCCCATCATCCAGACGGTCAGCATCAGCATCCGCTTGCGCCCGAGGCGGTCGCCAAAGTGGCCGAATATCACCCCACCCAGCGGGCGGAACAGAAAGCCGACGCCAAAGGTGGCAAAGGCGGCCAGGGTGCCCATTGCCGGGCTAATTTGCGGGAAAAATTCGCGGTTGAACACCAGCGCGGCGGTGATGCCATAGAGCAGAAAATCATACCAGTCGACGACCGCGCCGGCGAAGCTACCTAACGCCGCGCGGCGGGCGCGGTTCAGCGAAGGGGTCTCCTCGTCGCGACGATCGGAGATGAGAGTGGAGTCCATAGTTGTCCTGTCTGTACTGATTTTTAATTATTGGTATAAGAAAAGGTTACTCACATTGCACCGTCTTAATGACGGAGCGTATGAGACTACCGCGCCGGGAGGCCAGAGAAAACGATTTTATTTGCTTATGGCTTATCGCAAATCAGGCTGACTGCAATAGCGTTCGTTGGCCAGCAGGTGATAAGTACGTCAGAAAGACTATGCTTATCAAATACCAGAGCGACTAAGGAAGGGAATATGCGTCGTATTAATGTATTGGGCTGTTTTGCCGCGTTATTGATAAGTCAGAACGTACTGGCTGTGAGTTATCCTCTGCCGCCGGAAGGAAGCCGTCTGGTGGGAAGCCCGCTGACAATTGTCATTCCCGAGGGTAATACCGAGCCGCTGGAAACATTTGCCGCGCAATACGGACAAGGGCTAAGCAATATGCTGGAGGCCAACCCCGGGGTTGATCCGTTTTTGCCGCGCGGTGGTTCATCGCTGGTGGTGCCACAGCAGATCATTCTGCCTGCAACCGTGCGCGAAGGGATTGTGGTCAATGTGGCGGAAATGCGGCTCTACTATTACCCGAAGGGCGGCAACACCGTGGAGATCCTGCCGATAGGCATCGGCCAGGCAGGTCGTGAAACGCCGCGCAACTGGGTCACCACCGTGCAGCGTAAGCAGGAAGCGCCGACGTGGTCGCCAACGGCAAACACCCGGCGGGAATATGCCAGAGAGGGCAAAACCTTGCCGGCATTTGTCCCGGCGGGGCCGGATAACCCGATGGGGTTGTATGCCATCTATATTGGCCGGCTGTATGCCATTCACGGCACTAATGCGAATTTTGGCATTGGGCTGCGCGTCAGCCAGGGCTGCATCCGCCTGCGTAATGACGATATTAAATACCTGTTCGACCATGTTCCGGTCGGCACCCGCGTCCAGTTTATCGACCGGCCGGTAAAAGTGACAACCGAGCCGGACGGCAGCCGCTGGGTGGAGGTGCACGAGCCGCTGTCACGCAACCGCGCTGAGTTCGAATCGACGAACAGAGTGCCGCTGCCGTTGACCCCTGCCTTGCGCGCGCAGCTGAAGGGGGAAGGCGTCGGGGCGGCGCTGGAGCGACGTTCAGGGATGCCGGTGCGAATCGGCCTCTGATGATAACCCGGCGGCGCGAACGGCGCTGCGGGTGACAGATAGCAAAAAGCCTGCTTAAAAGCAGGCTTTTTAAATTTGGCTCCTCTGACTGGACTCGAACCAGTGACATACGGATTAACAGTCCGCCGTTCTACCGACTGAACTACAGAGGAATCGTGTGAACGGGGC
>JAFACP010000270.1 GCA_023425455.1 Pseudomonadota bacterium
GCACAGCGGTGTCTGAAGGTTGATTTTCCGCATTCAGACCCCAGATCCTGTACGGGTGTGACACTTTTTCCGTTTCGCGCCCGTCACTAAAATGGTAGGTTATAAGGCTGATTGCGGTGAATTGAACACTCTTTATTCGCTTAATCCACATAACGGGAAGTAATGTGAAATATTTACTCATTTTCTTACTGGTGTTGGCGATTTTTGTCATTTCGGTGACGCTGGGCGCGCAAAACGATCAGCAGGTCACGTTTAACTATCTGCTGGCGCAGGGCGAGTATCGGGTGTCGAGCCTGCTGGCGGTGCTGTTTGCCGCAGGTTTTATCATCGGCTGGCTGGTCTGCGGTCTGTTCTGGCTTAAAGTTCGTGTTTCTCTCGCGCGCGCTGAGCGAAAAATTAAACGTCTTGAACATCAATTTGCGTCCGCGACTGACATTCCGGAGAGCGCTGGTGTACCGGTAGCCAGGGAATAATCGACTATGCTGGAGTTGTTGTTTCTGCTTTTGCCTGTTGCCGCAGCCTATGGCTGGTATATGGGCCGCAGAAGTGCGCAACAAACAAAACAGGATGAAGCAAACCGGCTTTCCCGCGACTATGTTGCCGGGGTGAACTTCCTCCTTAGCAACCAACAGGACAAGGCGGTCGATCTGTTCCTCGATATGTTAAAAGAGGATACCGGCACCGTTGAGGCTCACCTTACCCTCGGAAACCTGTTCCGTTCGCGCGGTGAAGTCGATCGCGCCATCCGCATTCACCAGACGCTTATGGAGAGCGCCTCGTTAACCTACGATCAGCGCCTGCTGGCCGTTCAGCAACTGGGCAGAGACTATATGGCGGCCGGGTTGTACGATCGCGCCGAAGATATGTTTTCTCAGCTGGTGGATGAAACCGATTTTCGCGTCAGCGCGCTGCAGCAGTTGCTGCAGATATACCAGGCGACCAGCGACTGGCAAAAGGCGATTGATACCGCCGAGCGTCTGGTGAAGCTGGGCAAAGACAAACAGCGCGTTGAAATTGCGCACTTCTACTGTGAGCTGGCACTGCAACAAATGGGCAATGATGACATGGACAAAGCCATGGCATTGCTGAAAAAAGGTGCCGCAGCCGATCGCAACAGCGCTCGTATTTCGATCATGTTGGGCCGCGTCTTTATGGCGAACGGAGAGTTTGCCAAAGCCGTGGACAGCCTGCTGAAGGTTATCGATCAGGACAAAGAGCTGGTCAGTGAAACGCTGGAGATGCTGCAAAGCTGTTATCAGCAACTGGACAAACAGGATGAGTGGGTGGCTTTCCTGCGTCGCTGCGTCGAGGAGAATACCGGTGCTACCGCCGAACTGATGCTTGCCGACATCGTCGAGCAGTATGAAGGCAGTGATACCGCGCAGGTTTACATTACCCGTCAGCTGCAGCAACATCCGACAATGCGCGTTTTCCATAAGCTCATGGATTACCATCTGAATGAAGCGGAAGAAGGGCGTGCCAAAGAGAGCCTGATGGTACTGCGGGACATGGTTGGCGAGCAGGTGAGAAGTAAGCCGCGTTATCGCTGCCAGAAGTGCGGGTTTACGGCCTATACGCTGTACTGGCATTGTCCGTCGTGCCGCGCATGGTCAACCATTAAGCCGATTCGCGGTCTTGACGGACAGTAGTTTTTAAAACGCTGAATTTTAGTTACAACATACTTATAGAAGATAAAGATAATTGGCAGCGCCGTGCGGTAATCGCCTGGCAGTAAAGAAAATCGATTCTGTCAATTTTGGTCGCTGGCAGGTAGAATGCTCGCCGTTTATCTGTTCCGCGCCGCAGCGCGCCCATAGACGAAAAGGGCTGGTCATGACGTCTGTTACTTCCTCTACTTCCCGCGTAATTACCGATTCTCCTGTTGTTGTTGCTCTGGATTACAATAACCGTGACGCCGCACTGGCCTTTGTTGACGGTATCGACCCGGGCGACTGCCGTCTGAAAGTCGGCAAAGAGATGTTTACGCTTTTTGGTCCGCAGCTGGTGCGCGATCTTCAGCAACGCGGTTTTGACGTTTTCCTCGACCTGAAATTTCACGACATTCCGAACACAACTGCCCACGCTGTAGCGGCGGCTGCAGATCTGGGCGTGTGGATGGTCAACGTTCATGCCTCCGGTGGGGCGAGGATGATGTCCGCAGCGCGTGAAGCGCTGGTACCTTTTGGTGATGATGCACCGCTCCTGATTGCCGTTACCGTGCTGACCAGTATGGATGAGAGCGATTTACAGGGTCTTGGCGTGACGTTGTCACCTGCACAGTATGCGGAACGGCTGGCGCGGCTGACCCAGGAGTGCGGGCTGGACGGGGTGGTTTGCTCCGCTCACGAAGCCGTACGATTCAAAAGCGAATTCGGCCAGGCATTCAGGCTGGTTACGCCAGGGATCCGCCCTGCGGGCAGTGAAGCAGGCGATCAGCGCCGTATTATGACCCCGGAACAGGCGCTGGCTGCGGGAGTTGACTATATGGTTATTGGTCGCCCGGTAACGCAGTCTACGGATCCGGCACAGACGTTGAAGGCGATCAATGCTTCACTGAAGCAGGGGGCATAATGAACGACGCTAACAGCCGCCTGGTCTATTCGACCGTGAGCGGACGTATCGAAGAACCAAAAGAGAAAGCGGTGCGTCCAAAGGGTGACGGTATCGTGCGTATTCAGCGCCAGACCAGCGGCAGAAAAGGAAAGGGCGTTTGCCTGATAACCGGCGTTGATCTGGATGATGATGCGTTAGCAAAGCTTGCCGCAGAATTAAAAAAGAAATGCGGCTGCGGTGGCGCGCTAAAGGACGGCGTTATTGAAATTCAGGGCGATAAACGCGAACTGATTAAAACGTTGCTCGAAGCCAAAGGGATGAAAGTAAAACTCGCTGGCGGTTAAAATAAAAACGCCACGACATTTAACGTGGCGTTTTTTACATGCGTAATTCAGACCTGAAATATTCAGAATATTTTATTATACCGGGTGGTTGCCGTTCTGGTGTTTATTTGCCCACCTGGTGGCCGATAATACCGCCCACCGCAGCACCACCTAACGTACCCAGCGTACTTCCGTCAGTTAAGACTGCGCCACCAATTGCACCGGCGCCCGCACCAATGGCGGTGTTACGGTCACGTTTAGACCAGTGAGAGCATGCGCTCAGAGACATTGCCAGAGTGACTGCCAGAACAGCAGCGGTTAATTTTTTGCTGGTTAAAGACATAATACTTTCTCCTGAATTATAGATTCACGGAAAAAAATACCTTTTAAGTATAGTCAATTCGCATACCTAAATTTTGTTTTCCGTGAAAGCTGGTCGCACAGGTGTAACGTAATCACGCAGGTGATAGTGACTTCCTGTTATATCGCTAACATTAATTCTACGTCTTTATCCCGGTTTAAACAGGTAAAAACTCTTAAAGGCGAGCCAGGAATCATCCCGGAGAGAAGATTATCCGTGCCCGTTAAAGAGGGCACGAAGCGAGTTATGCGCAGTGGTTGACGATATCGACCCTGAGTCCGTCATGTTCAAGCTGCTGTCGGTGTTCATCACGCAGACGGTCATCGGTAATCACCCGGCTGAAGCGTGATACCGGGCCCATCATATACGGATGGACAGCGCCAAACTTCGAGCTGTCGGTCAGTACGATGGCTTCACACTCTTTCTCAAGCACGGCGTTCACAACATCCGAACGCATCATATCCCGGCCGGTAAAGCCCGTCTCCGGCTGCCAGCCGTCGATGCCGATAAACGCTTTACTGAAGTGCACCTGCTGAACGTACTTGCGAGTGAGCGGGCCGACCATGCTCTCGCTTTTTTTCTGGTAAATACCACCGAGTAAAATAACTTCGCAGCGGGTCTCTTTGAGCAGATGTGCGATATAGCTGCTGACGGTGATGATCGTCACCTCTTTCTGCTCGGCAAGCGTACGCGCCAGAAGGGCATTACTGCTGCCGTT